>CALHRJ010000559.1 GCA_938038395.1 uncultured Deinococcales bacterium
TTCGGCTAGCATTTTTTCTGGCGTACCATACCTAGCACTATGTACCAAAGCCAGTGCTTTGACATTTGCTTGAACCGCCATTTCGGCAGCCTCTTTAGCATTTGGATGACGTAACTCTCTAGCTTCAGCCACATATTCTTCGCCATCGCTTGTGGCACAAATTGCATCACAAATAAATAAGTCAGCATCTTGAGCGCACTTAATAAGCGCATCACAAGGAATACTATCTGCACTTATGGCTAGTACTTTGTCATTGTGCGTAATCCTAACAGCGTGCGTAGGTACACGGTGCTTCACATCAAAGCACTCAATACTATAGCCAGCGATAGTATTCTGATGTCCTGCTTTGATTTCGTGAAAGTGGACATTGCTAAGTACACTAAAAGAAGCGTCACCATAGGTTATTTTAAGTAGTGCTTCAGCAGCTTCTAAAACATCCGCTGAACCATAAACGTGCAGGGGAGAGGCAACGATTGCAAGTGCCATAATGCCACCAATATGATCTCCATGTCTATGTGTAATCAAAACATGATTATGCTTTTCAGCAGTTCTGCCTAAAGCTACCAATCTACGAATAATTTCAAAGCCACTACAGGCATCAATCAACAAAGGACTACAGTCTGGATTGTCTTTATCCTCAATTAGGATGCCTGTAGATGCTCTAGTGTAGTGGAGTGGCGCACCTGTACCTAGTGTATAGATATCCACTATTTAACTATCTTTGTTTAGTGCTTGCCAAAGGACTTCTGTACGGATTGGCATTGCTTCAACCCGTACACCATGGGCATTGTTGATGGCATTTGCAATTGCAGCACCTGCAGCGATGATTGGCGGTTCACCTACACCACGGCTGCCATAAAGATTTTGGGGTGCTGGATTTTCAATCATGATTGTTTCTATATTTGGTATTTGGTCAATGCGTGGCATCGAGTAGTTGAGAAAGCTATTATTCATCATTTGACCATTATCATCAAAATCTAAATGCTCATGTAGTGCCATGCCTAAAGCTTGTGCTCCGCCACCATGCATTTGACCTTCAACCAATAGTGGATTTACAGCCATACCAACATCTTGAATGATGACGTAATCGGTAGGTACAACCGTGCCTGTTTCTTTATCTATATCCACTTTGACTATGTTTGCTACAAAAGGTGGAGCGTTGGTTTCAGGATTGGAGCGACCTTCAGCCACGACACCGCCAGCCTGTTTGCGACTTTTTTGTACGAGTTCTGCAAAACTTAGACTATTGGCAGGGACACCTTTAACATGCGCTTTACCATCTGCAATTTCGATGTCATCTTCGGAAGCTTCTAGGGCATTGGCAGCGATAGCGATCAGCTGTTTTTTAGCACCAAGTGCAGCTTCTTGAACTGCGCCAATGGTACTGACTGTTACTTGACTACCGCCAGATGCTGGACCAAACAAGCCATTGGTATCTGTGGGAACAACCACAATATCGTCAGGCGAGACGCCAAGCGTTTCAGCTGCAACCAAAATAAAACTGCTGTTACTTCCTGAAATATCTACAGTACCGATGCTCAAACGAGCCGTGCCAGTTGAATCAACTCCACAGATTGCTTCAGCAGCACCAGCGCCAGCAGGCCAAGCACCAAGTGCGATGCCGATTGCGTCGCCTTCTTTTTTATTAACCCATAGTGGGTGTGTTTTGATGCGCTCGAGCACATCCCTAGCCCCAATTCCCATCGGCCACGGATTACCCATTCCGTGATTAACCCCACCTTCAGTAACATTCTGTAACCTAAATTCGAGTGGGTCTAGCCCAAGTGCTTTTGCCATATCTTCAATGTTGCTTTCCATAGCAAAGCAAGCTTGGGGAGAACCTGGCGCACGGTAAGCACCTATTTGTCCTCTATGGGTATGGATTTCATAGGTATCTATTTTTGAGCTTGGCCAGTTATAACTTCCACCCAGACATATAGACATAAAACTGCCGTGGGTAAAATTAAAGACACCGTTATTAGTTAAAATGCGTGCTTCCATAGCAGTCAAACTGCCGTCTTTTTTAGCGCCAGTTTTGAGTTCGATAATTATTTCAGGTGCAGGCGTACTACTTACAAAATCTTCAGTACGAGAAAGAGAAAGCTTAACAGGTTGTTCCATGCAAAGTGCAACAGCGCCAACCATAGCGTCATATATGCCATATTTCGCACCAAAGCCGCCACCAACAGCAAGCGGTTCAACTTTTACATTGCGTTCAGCTAAGCCTAGGGTTTTGGCAACAATGCTCCGTACAGCGTATTGACCTTGGGTACTGGTGAACATATTTAAGCCTTGACCTAACGGTAAAGGTTCTGCAATTACTGCGTGTGCTTCTATGTAGCCTTGGTGAACAGCTGCAAATTTGTAACGTCTATCTATGACAATATCGGCTTCGGCAAAACCTGTTTGAATATCGCCCCAGCCGTAGTGTCCTTCTTTAGAGGCATTGTTTGGCTTGTTTGCAACATCTGAAGTGGTTTCTTCTTCAACACCACCATGAATGCTACTCATGTCATCATCTTCTTCTGGCAGACCATCTGGCCAAACTTGAACAGCACCGTCTTTGATGGCATCTTCTAAATGAATAATTGCGTCAAGTTCTTCGTATTCGATATCTATAAGAGCAGCACCATCTGCAGCGGCAGCTTCAGTTTCAGCTACAACTACAACTACGGGTTGACCGACAAATATGACCTTATCTTCAGCAAGGGTACAACTGTTCCGAGATACGATTGTTTTGCCTTTGGTGACTAAGTCTTCTGCTTTCAAAATAGCCACAACGCCTTTAACTTGGATAGCTTCAGAATCATCAATACTTACAATTTTGGCGTGAGCATAGGAACTTAAAACAGGCTTTATGTGCAGCATATTCGCTAACTGAGTATCTGCAACAAAGCGAGTATTGCCTGTTACACGTTGCATGCCATCAATAAGTGGTCGACCTTTGCCGATGTAGCTGTAGTTGGACATTTAGTTAAGCTCCTTTTTGAAGTGCTAGATGTTAAATAAGAGGGGTTATTTTCTTAGCTTAAGTATATCAAACTTTAGATAAGTGTGTGACAGGTTTAAGAATAAAGTCTCAGCTTTTGATACTTGCTGATGACATAGCTTTCAGCCCAAGCTGGATTTTTATTCAGCTTATTTCAGGATGACTGTGAGATATTTCATTAAGCTAACTACAGCTAGAAACAAAAAGGTTTTTCAAAACCAAGTTTCTAAATCAATTTGAATTTTCTGAGGGAGAAAATCATGAATAAGCAAATCGTTAGTAAGAAATTTTTTCTAAGTATCAGTAGTCTAGTTTTAACCGCAATTTTAAGCCTAAGTTTTGCAGCTGGAGAGTATTTTGGTTTCGATAGTTATCAAGCTTATCTCAATAACTACTATTCGCAGCAGGTAGCTCAAGGCTATTTACCAACTATACCAACAACACCAGCAAGGCAAATTGCACAAAGCCCAAAAACAATTCAGCCAATCACAGTCTTTACACCAGCTACAACAGAACAAGCGCAGCAATCAGTCGCAACAGTTCCAGTAGAACAAAATTACTACAATGGTTTTTTAAGCTATCAAGCCTATCTAAATAACTACTATGCAACTATTGGTTCTATAAGCGGTGCCACACCAGAAAACCTTGAACCTTTGCAGACACAAAGCTGTTTAAGTGTAAACGATATTTTGAAAACGGACATTGAAGGTCAATATCTGGCTTGTGACGGCACATTATATACAGTAACTAGAAATACAGAAACTGCCGTAACAGCACCAAAGTTTCTTTTGAACTATAGCATTCAGTATGAAAGAATTACTGAGGTTGCACCTCAAGCTGAGGGCACAATTTATACGCCAGTGTATGTTTATCCTGAAGTTACCCCAAAAGCTGAAGTAGTCGATCCAGTGCCAGCAATCGCATTCAATAAAATTCAAGCCTTAGAATTTAGCGTCGGAAATAGCTACACTTTTGAAAATGGTCTTAAGTTAACTACTCTAGAAATAAATGATAACAGGTGCTTTGCAGGACAATACTGTGCTCAAGCAGGCGAAGTTGTCGCCAAGTTTAGAATCGATTTTCGAAATGAGCAAAATCTTCTAACAGTGACCATCGAGCCTGGAGAAGAACCAGAAATTAACTTCTTACTTGCAAATACTTCAATCAAGTTCACAGGTCTTAAGTATGACCAAGTTAGTGGCCAGCCGGTCATTCAAAGCGTTGTTCGAAGCCGTCAATAACCAATTTAAATTGGGGTAAGAAGAATACTCGTATAAGCGTCTACACATAAAAATCTGTAAAGGTATGAGTGGGAGTTCAATTGAACTTCCACTTATTTATTGTTTAATAATCATGTGTCCTGCTAAAGCTTGAAAGTATAATTGAGCTGGTATTAGGATGTTTTATTTACTAGGATGCAACTTTAATGTTTTTAAAATGCGACAACTTCTATTTTCCCAGAAACTATTACCGACTATAGATGGGATGCACACGTTGTGTAACAGTAGTTGCGTTTAAAGCGATAAATTGCTAAACTTGACCCCACCCCCTATGGGGTAGCACTAAGATATAACAATGTGCGTTAGAGTTAAGAGGAATTATGAAAACAAATGCAGAATTGAAAATCGGTGGAATGACTTGTGGACATTGTAAATCAGCAGTTGAAGAAGCTCTGAAAGACGTCAATGGTGTAACTGAAGTAGTCGTTGATTTAGAAAATGCTAAGGCTCTCGTTTCGGGTGATATTGATGTACAAGTGCTTATCGATGCTGTTGTTGAAGAAGGTTATGAAGCTAGTGCGATTCAAGGAACTATATAATTTGATTCTGAACATAAGGTAATTGTGTCAATAGATTCTAATGATAAAATTGAAACCAAAACAAGCAGCACAACTGATGAATGCTTGCATTTAGATGAACAGACTAGGCAAGATGCTAGTTTACGTTTGAAAAGTGCAAAAGGACATTTGGAGGGTATTGGGCGCATGTTGGATGATCCAACCGTCTATT
This sequence comes from uncultured Deinococcales bacterium, assembly GCA_938038395.1. Lineage (GTDB taxonomy): Bacteria > Deinococcota > Deinococci > Deinococcales > Trueperaceae > CALGZD01. Next base: position 4,999 of record CALHRJ010000559.1, read on the forward strand.
GTGTTGATGTTTTAAAGCAAATTAAAGCTGTTCAGGGTGCGCTAAGTAAAATCAACGAAGCTGTCTTAAAAGCACACATTCGTGACCATGTTGCAACGGCCTCGAGCCGAGGCGATACCCAGGCTATAGTGGATGAACTTATGGAAGCTCTAAAGTATAAATCTTAAAAACAACAGAACATAAAAAAAACTGCCATCTAACTAGATAGCAGTTTTTTCTTGCATTTTAAAGACTCACATGTTTTGTAAGAATTCAACACCTCGATGTATAGTCGCTTTAGGATCTTTTGGATTGTCATGTTCAACTATAAATACCTCTGCCCCAGCTTCGACAGCCTTTGGCAGGATGTTTGCCCAATCTAGCGTACCGTGACCAACATCTGCCCAGCCATCTTCTTCAGTATTTTCACCTTCAGGGGCAATATCTTTAACATGAACGCGTTTAATTCGGCCTGACAAGCGATCAAGTAGTTCAATCGGGTCTTTACCACCACGGACAACCCAAGCTAAATCAAGTTCAACATTTAGTAGGTCTTTGCCTGCCGCATCTGCTAACAATTCTAAACCTGTTACACCGTCAAAGCTAACCATTTCGAATTCATGGTTGTGATAGTGGAGATTTACATCAGCTTGTTCGCAAGCTTTTGCGATTTGACTAATGCGGTTGCCAAGAACTTTCCATTCTTCAGCGTTGCTAGCTCTAAGGTTCATGGGTAAAAATGGCACGACTAGGTCAATATTGCCGAGGGCTTTATGTGTTGAAACCTGACTTTTAAAGTCAGCTTCTAGTGTCATTAGTGCTATATGTGCGGAACAAACACTGATGCCATGATTGTCTAGTACAGCTTTGATCTCTGAAGGATTGGCGTCAGGAAGCCCTGCGGTTTCTACTGCTTGATAGCCCATTTCAGCTACTGAGGCAATGACTTTATCAAAGGTAGCTAAGGAATCATCAAATAGGCTTCTTAGTGTATAGAGCTGTACGGCTAATTGTGTCATATCTAATTCCTTTATTTATTGAATTAACTCAAAATACTGATGATTTGCATCTCATCTAAAAATGAGTAAGGGTCGTTTACGTTCTAACTGTAGTTTAAAGACTTTGCTCTGGTACGCCCACTTGTATATGACTAATCTTAGGTATTAACATTTGTATTATGAAACAAGATTGAGACGAGATTTATGAAACATGCTGTCGTGAGTTGGAAGCAATCCTGCAAAAGAATAAGTCTGTTTGGCATTTTTTGGGTTATTTTAGGTAGTCAATTTGTGGTGGGACAAGAAGCAAGCTCGAGCCTACCCACAACCTCAACAACACCCTATAGTTTCCACTACCACGCCTGCCCTTTTAAAAACCCTCGTGGCGAGAAAAAAGGAAAAACCCTCTTGTGTGGTACTTTAACTGTGCCAGAAAACCGCCGAATCGAAAATAGCAAAACAGTTGAAGTTGCTTTTGCTATATTAAAAAGTTTGCAGCGGCCAGCCTTAACAGACTCAGTTATCTATTTAGAAGGTGGACCAGGCGGTTCGGCTTTAGCAGCAGTAGATAGCTGGCTTGAATCTTCATTGCGACAAAACCGAGATCTAATTTTAGTAGATCAACGTGGTACAGGCTATTCTAAACCTGTGCTTAATTGCATTGAGCTAGATGACGATTTTGATGAAAGTAAGTTGGAAAATGTTGAGATTGACAATGATCCACTAGCACTAGAAATATTATGTGCTAAACGTTTGGTGTCAGAAGGTATTGATTTAACTGCCTATAACAGCAGAGAAAATGCTGCTGATATTGCAGCTTTGCGACAAGCGTTAAATCTAGAAGAAGTTAATCTCTATGGCATCTCTTATGGTACGAGGTTAGCGCTAACTGTTATGCGTGACCACCCACAAGGCATCCGTAGTGTTGTGCTGGATTCTACTTATCCGCCACAGGTTCAAGGAGTAGCTGAAGCACCAATGCATACCCAAAGGGCATTTGATCAGTTGTTTGAGAATTGTAGGAAGCAAGAGGCTTGTAATGAGGCGTTTCCGAGGCTCGAGCCCCGTTTTTATCAAAAGCTGGCTCAACTAAACAGCTCACCTTACGAACTATACGAAGATCTTGACCTTACAGGTGCTGAGGTTGTTAGCAGTTTAAACCAAACACTCTACGATAGTAGTTTAATTCCTAGTATGCCCTTTGCAATTGACCTGCTGACTAAAGACTATTTCGATGAAGCCTATGCTCTATTAACAGGGGAACTCACAGGTGAAGACTTAGAAAAAGGCATGAACCCCATGGCGCTCGTGAGCCAATTCTTTACAGCAATACTATTTTCAAATGCACAAGATAGTATAGATGATGATGCTGAAGGTTTATACAATTCTATTGAATGTAATGAAGATGTACCTTTTCAAGACATGACATTAAGTCGTCAACTTGCTCGTAAAGTACAAGCTTCAATTAGGCAAGGTTTATTAGTGGATTCTGAAATGATGTTTGATACTTGTGAGATTTGGAATAGTGGCACTGCTTCGGCTATAGAAAATGAAGCTGTAAAAAGTGATATTCCAACTCTAGTTTTGGCAGGTGATCTAGATCCAGTTACCCCTCCAGAATGGGGACAGCTAGCTGCGAACGAGTTAAGTCGTTCGAAATATGTAGTCTTTCCAAACATGGGTCACGGTCTTATTGATGTAAAACCCTGCCCTACAGCAATAGTTCAGACCTTTTTAACGACACCTAGTGGAGAAATAGATATCAGCTGTGCAAGTAATATGAAAATAGAATTTTTTGTACCAAGAAAACAATGGGTTCAATAATTTAAAAAGGCTAAGGCTATTGATACCAATAGATTATAGAAATACAGGTATCTTTAGTCGCAGGAATGTGAATTCTACTATGCTTGTGCTAGTTATAAAATAAAAGCCTATTGAGTTAGACTTTAAAGTTTTGTTAAAAACCAATTCCAAAGTGGATACTATGAAGCTCAATTTAAATTGTTCCTATGTAAACTGCTAACCTATTTTTGGAGAAGTCGAGATATACCAGTAAGGTTGCTGATTTTTAGATTGTCAAACGTTAATTTACAAATGAATTGAACTACAGCCAGTGTCAGGTCACTAAATTCTGTTGATTAGATTCATAGTGTTTAGTTGCTTACTATTGGCAGTTGCAGTGCCTAATGCTAGTAAAATCATTAGATAGTTCAAAGCTTTTGCGGATTTTCTATGTTTTTCTTTGAGTATTTGTTTCGTGGTTTTTGTTACAACACAGTGATTATTTAAGAAAGTTATTTGGATCAGTGTGTGGCAATATCAACCAATTGATGTATTATTCCAAAAAAAGACCAGCAGAAAATTGATTTCCTAATAATTTTTTCAAGACCTTTATGAGAATTGCATAATTTAAAGCCATAATACTGCTTACTTATAAGTCAACTATTTTTGGAAGAAATGAATTTTAAAGGCCTTAACTTTTTAAGCATATCTTTATGTAATTACAGCCAAAAAGCTAACTCTAATAAGATTGTCTCTAACTATCGGTACAGATAATGCTCAAATATTTGCTAGGTAATCCTTGATAAATTTTTTCTTGTCTTTTAACTAATGCATATCAATTATGAGTGTTTTAAAGCAGCTTATCTGTAGTGAGAATAAGACTAAGCTCAAATGAACCAAAGTATCTTACAAGCCTGAATTCTGGGTGATAATTTATTTGGGTGGGTGATGTATGCAAACTTTCGCTTAAAGTCCAATCACTATTGATGTGATTTTTGTATTACAAAATATCAACTGTTGTTGATGTCAATAATACAGGTAAAAAATTCAGATTAACTCACGACCCAATAACGAATCTGATTTTTACAGGGAAGCGTTTTAGCTGCATATGTATGATTTGATTCACCTCGTTTATTTTACTAATGAACTGGGGATAATCATAAGGGGAAGGGTAAGTTTGAAAGCTATATTTTTAGTTGTATATCATAGCTAGATTTCTAGGAGGAAATTGGATGAAGGTTTTAAGCTCAACCGTTTTAGGGTTAGCCCTAATTGCTGCGATGTCTACAGCTTCTGCAGACAACAAAGCTATGCATTACCATACAGAACAATGTTGTATTCAATATGGTTCAGATGGCTATAATGGTCAGTTTGGTGTTTCAGGCGCCGGATTAGGCTGGGAACATGGGCATATAGATGCTCAAGGAAATATGGGCCCAGTTGCTCCACATGGACATGTAGATTCAAATGGTAATCTAAGCCCAATCGGACCACATATTCACGTTGAAAACCAAATAGCATCACAACCGGGTCCAGTAGGTGCAACTGGCGCGATGGGACCAATGGGTCCAGCAGGTGCAACAGGCGCGATAGGACCAATGGGTCCAGCAGGTCGTAACGGTGCAGATGGCCGTCCTGGTCCAATAGGCCCGGTAGGTCCAATGGGTGCCACAGGTGCTAGAGGTGCAGTTGGCCCAGTGGGTGCAACAGGGGCTAGAGGTCCAGTAGGTGCAACTGGTGCAATCGGACCAATGGGTCCAGTAGGTGCAACTGGTGCAATCGGACCAATGGGTCCAGCAGGTGCAACTGGTGCAATCGGACCAATGGGTCCAGCAGGTGCAACAGGTGCGATCGGACCAATGGGTCCAGCAGGTCGCCCAGGTCCAGTAGGTGCAACAGGTGCAATCGGACCGATGGGTCCAGCAGGTGCAACAGGTCGTCCAGGCCCAGTTGGTCCTGTAGGTCCGATGGGCGCGACAGGTGCTAGAGGTGCAGTTGGTCCAGCAGGCGCACCAGGTGCAGTCGGACCAATGGGCCCAGCAGGTCGTCCAGGCCCAGTAGGTGCAACAGGCGCAATTGGACCAATGGGTCCAGCAGGTGCAACAGGTCGTCCAGGCCCAGTTGGTCCTGTAGGGCCAATGGGTGCAACTGGCGCTAGAGGTCCAGTTGGTCCAGCAGGTGCAGCAGGCCGTCCGGGTCCAGCAGGTGCGACAGGTGCAATGGGACCAATGGGTCCAGCAGGTCGTCCGGGTCCAGTAGGTGCAACAGGTGCAGCAGGCCGTAATGGTGTAGATGGTCGTCCAGGTCCAGCGGGTGCGACAGGTGCGATGGGACCAATGGGTCCAGCAGGTCGTAACGGTGTAGATGGTCGTCCAGGTCCAGCAGGTCCAGCGGGTGCAACAGGCGCGATGGGACCAATGGGTCCAGCAGGTGCAGCAGGTCGCAATGGTGTAGATGGTCGCCCAGGTCCAGCAGGCCCAGCGGGTGCAACAGGTGCGATGGGACCAATGGGTCCAGCAGGTGCGGCAGGCCGTAATGGTGTAGATGGTCGTCCAGGTCCAGCGGGTGCAACAGGTGCTATGGGACCAATGGGTCCAGCAGGTGCAGCAGGCCGCAATGGTGTAGATGGTCGTCCAGGTCCAGCAGGTCCAGCGGGTGCGACAGGTGCGATGGGACCAATGGGTCCAGCAGGTGCAGCAGGTCGCAATGGTGTAGATGGTCGTCCAGGTCCAGCAGGCCCAGCGGGTGCAACAGGCGCGATGGGACCAATGGGTCCAGCAGGTCGTAACGGTGTAGATGGTCGTCCAGGTCCAGCAGGCCCAGCGGGTGCAACAGGTGCGATGGGACCAATGGGTCCAGCAGGTGCGGCAGGCCGTAATGGTGTAGATGGTCGTCCAGGTCCAGCGGGTGCAACAGGTGC
>CALHRJ010000560.1 GCA_938038395.1 uncultured Deinococcales bacterium
GCGGTGTCTACATCTACAGAAAAGGTAGAGACAGGGTTGTCAAAGACATCTAGGAATTGGTTTTCTGTAATAGTTGTATAGACTTCGTTATCTTGTGGCGTTTGAGTTGGTTTTGAATCATCGTCATAGCCAGTTACTACAGGAGGTGGTGGTGGTGCCATAGGCGCTTCACCTCGAACTCGTCCTAAGCCTTGTGCTGATGGTGCCGGACTTACAACAGATGGGGTTACTAGAGCAAATGGTTGTACTGGACCTGCAGCACCCTGTGCCCCAGCTACTGCGGAAGTAGCTTGCACTTCTAGGGTTGCTGACGCATCTGCTGCAGTGTTTACAGTGGTTTGTCTAGTTACTTTAACTAGGGCTGTACTATCAGCTTGTGTTTCTTCAGTACTTTCTTCAGCAGTTTCTTCAGGCATTGATGTACTACAGTTAAGATCGAGCCCATATCTAAGCTCTCCCGTAGCACCACCTTGGTACGTAATCACTAAATCCCCAAGTGGCATTGCACTTACGCCTTCTTGACAGCTTAGCATTAGTCGAAGTTCTGCTTGAGCCTTTGATTCTATGTCGCCGGCTGCCCCAGTTATACTAAGCCAGTTTGAGGGTATAGGGTGGCTCGAGCTGTACTGAATCTCCTCACTAGAACTATTCTTCAACTCAATTACAAACTCGCTACCTTCTTTTAAAACTAAAACATTACTTGATTCTGGATTCAACAAGTCAACACTTAAATCAATACTAGAACGATTCTGAGCAACCGTCCATGACAAAACTACAACCAAGACACTAAGCAATAGAACACCTACAGCATATTTAAAATTTTTCATCAAAATACTCCTTTATGTATTATTTAATTTTGTACTAAAAACGGTTTTTTAAATTACTATCCTCACTTGAAATCATGAGGATAGGTCTAGCTAGTTACTATCTTTTACGTTATCAAAAAATCTTTCCCACCAATTTGGGTTGTTAACAACAGGTGCAAACTCAGGAATATTACTGCGAATCTCTGTGATGTCCCACCCTGTAGCATTGGCAAGTGTTTGTGCTTCACGATCTTGACGACGGACAACATCACGAATATATCCTTCTGCCGCGTCACACGTCAGTTCATCTCTAAAAGGACGTTGTAAAATATAGCGACCTTGGAAGTTGTCACGATTGGTCGTAACTTTAAACATCAAATCTTCTGGGTGAGAGTCTTTGGTGTACTGCACGTGTAACCTTGTTAGGTAAACATTTGGCGCACCAAAATTAGCATCGTTAGCTAACCAAAAAACGCCAGCATCACGCAATTCATCTTGGCTCAATGGGTCTGCTGCACAAGGGTCGCACCACGACATATCCCAGGCATATTCTAAGAAGACTGAACGCTCGCCCATACGCTCATAGCTGTGACCAAGCATGTCTACATAAAAGCTTCCAAAATCTTCTTCAACGTATTCAGGTAAATTCAAATCACTAGGAATTTTGACTGTAGGGTAATTACTGGTTTCTATACGACCTTCTGGAGACATTAGGAATACGATTAAGTCTTGTGCGCCACGACTATTGATTGTACCTAGCTGGATTGGCAACATGAGTTCATCAGTTTCCATAGCCATTTGTAGTGGTCGTAAAAATACATTGCCGCTACTTTCAAAGCGTTCAAGGTTTACCTTGGCGACAAAGAACTTCATGCCCATAGCAATATAGCTATTGAATACATTGGCTGCTCCCGCAGGAATGTTATAGCCTGTTTCAGTTAACCACGTTTCTAAGCCTGTGGATTCTTCTGCGCTTAGGATTAGGATTTCGTACTCACCTACGTCAAAGCTAGCCTCTATGGTGACGCCTAGGGCAGTGGCTCGAGCTTCAAATCCTCCCGCTGCATCCATAGAAGCAGTAGGTGCAGCTAACATTTCCATAACTTCAAATTCACGCATCAAGCATGGATTGTCATCATAGTATTCGACAAGTCGTGGTGCGCTGTACGCATCTATACGATCAACGATGGTTGGACTCGCAATTTGAATCTGCCCTTCTTGCATAACGGTAGGCACAGGTACCACCATAGCAAATTCACTTACATCACCTACAAAATCATTTGCCATCGTTAAGATAGTTCTATCACCATCTCTAGCTATAATGACCTTAGATGAGTCATTAAAAAGGTCAGCGTCTGCCTGTGAGACATAAAAACCACAAAAGGCTTGGGCTGAAGCTGATACTAAAACCAACCCTACTACTAAACTTCGAAACATATAGCTCACTTTTCGTTACCTCCAAAAAAGTATAAAAACACGTATATATAGTATGTACCTACCAATTATGATAAGTACATACTCTCCTTTAACTTTCAATACCTACATCAGAATCAGAATCAAATTTATATAGCCGTGAAGAACAGAGAAGGTTTTCTTAAGTTAGTCGGTGACTTATCAAAAAACTGCTCCCACCAACTTGGAACATTCACTTCTGGAGAAAAGTCACCAATTTGACTACGAATCTCTGTTATGTCCCAGCCTGTAGCATTTGCTAAAGTCTGCGCTTCTTGCTCTTGACGTTCTTGCACCATACTTATGTAATCATGTGCTTCATCGCAGATGAGTTCATCTCTGAAAGGGCGTTGTAAAATATAGCGACCTTGAAAGTTTTCTCTATTAGCCGTCACTTTAAACATTAAATCTTCTGGGTGAGACTCTTTCGTATATTGCAAATGCAACCTTGTTAGGTAAACATTTGGTGCGTTAAAATTGCTATTTTCATCTAACCAAAACACACCTGCTGAGCGTAGTTCATCTTGTGTAAGTGGGTCAGCAGCGCAAGGGTCGCACCATGCCATATCCCATGCATATTCTATAAACACTGACTCCTCTCCCATGCGCTCATAGCTATGACCCAACATATCGACATAGAAGCTACCAAAGTCATCTTCGACATACTCAGGTAAATTCATATTGCTAGGAATTTTAACAGTTGGGTAATTACTGGTTTCTATACGACCTTCTGGTGACATTAAGAACACGATTAAGTCCTGCGTGCCACGACTATTTATAGTGCCTAGTTGAATCGGTAACATAAGTTCGTCTGTTTCCATAGCCATACTAAGTGGGCGTAAAAAGACGTTGCCACTTTCTTCGAATCTTTCGATGTTGACCTTAGCTACAAAGAACTTCATGCCCATAGCAATATATCTATTAAAGACATCTGAAGCACCTTCAGGGATGTTATAGTCAGTATCATTCAACCAAGTTTCTAACCCTGTTGACTCTTCAGCACTAAGGATTAGAATCTCGTATTCACCAACGTCGAAGCTAGCTTCTATCGTTACGCCAAGTGCAGCAGCACTTGCTTGCTGCGTTACACCAAGCGAATCTTGAACTTGTTGAATTCCATCGCGCCTGACCCAATCTTCCCTATAACGTCTAAAACAAGGATTATCATCATAATACTCAACCAGTCTTGGTGCGCTATATGCATCAATTCGGTCAATGATCGCTGGGTCAGCAATTTGAATTTGCCCTTCTTGCATCACTGTGGGTACTGGCACAACCATTGCAAAGTCTGTGACTGGTCCTGCAAAATCATTTGCCATAGTCAGAACAGTTTTATTACCATCTCTGGCAATGATTACCTTTGACGAATCATTAAATAGGTCAGCATCTGCCTGTGAAACATAAAAACCACAAAAGGCTTGCCCTAAACTAAGCACTGAACTAACCATCACTAAAAAACCAATGACTAACAATTTGTACTGCATCTCTTTATATCGCATCTTTCTACACACCTCCGTTTGAAATAAAGCTTGGAATGTCTTTACTCTAAACAGTCAAAGCCAAAGATTCTAGCTGTGTTGAAAATCTACAGTGTAGAAATCCTACATACCTAGAAACACAGGGGTTTATTCCGTAGAGTCAGCTTAGTTAGCTTGCGCCCTATATTCATGGACACGTCCTAAAATAAAATCATAATGCGATAAGCTTTAAAGTTTTGCTATAGACCAGTTCCAAAAAGGATGTCAAGAAATACCATTTAAATTTACTTGAGCTAAACTGCGGACTTAATTTGGGACAGGTCCATATACGTAATATGCGCTAAGGCTTTTCAATAAAACGCTTCATTTTGCCTTAACTGCTAACCATCCAAAGTTTATTTTGGTTTATTATAGAGAGGATATGGCATCACTTGTCGAAGTTCGTGTACTTATGGAAATGTTACGAGACCCAGCAGATCAGCATTATGGCAATGCTTTGCGTAAAGCCTTAGATATTCCTTCTGGCAGCCTCTATCCTCTACTCATTCGTTTAGAGGAAAAAGGCTATCTTGCCAGTGCTTTTGAAGAGAATTCTAAGTTGAAGCGTGGAGAACGTCATTACTATTGGTTCACACCTTTAGGCAAAGACTACGCACTAAAAACTTGTCATGAACTTTGTGCAGAGTACTGCGAAGTTGTACAAATCGTAAATAACCAGACTTCAAAGTCATCTACAAATCTATCAACAGAAGGGGATGTTTCATAATGGCTGCTTTACTCATTCGAATCGCTAGTTTGGCATTACCTTCTAAACTGCGTAAAAAATATCTTCGTGCGTGGTTGGCAGAATTACAAGATGCTAAACAAGATGGTGAGGGCTGGGCCTTTGCCTATGATTTACTCGTGAATATGGGCAGTTTAAAAGAAGCTGCTCAAGGCAAAGATATTCTATACCGTAACCACAGCAAAACCCCACTATGGCTTTCAATGGGTAGTGTGGGTACTGCAATTCTAGCAACCGTCGTTGCTGTAAATTTTTGGGGTGGTTTAAAAACACCAACAAATTTTGGTGAAACACAATCAACTAATCCAGTAACTGTGATTGCACCTTCTGTAAATGCTCCTCTAGAAACTGTTCAACGAGCAACTGTACAACAAGAAGATTTCCAAGCAGCGCTAAGTGATGTAACCAAACAAGCAGAAAGTTTGGCAGCAACTCCTACAACAGTAGAAATCTTATCTGCAAGACAAAATAGTGCATCTGAGCTTCTAGACACTACAAATATCGCAAATAGTACTAGTGCAGTAAGAGAAATTGCTACTGTAAACAATAATTCTGAAACCCCTACAACTGTTGGGAATACTACTGATTTCTCTTCAGATATATCGGTTACTGAAAATCCTCAGTTATCTACTACAGATATACCAACGGCTGAATCCGAAGGGGATGAGATTATTATTGCTGACAATCCTAATCCACCTCCAGCTCCAATATCAGCGGAAGCATCTGCAGAAAGGCTTATTACACCAGTAGTTGCTACAGAAACTATAGAAACTGTCGAAGAGTCAACTGAAGAATTCGTAGACACCCGAGGGCGAGCAGCCGACACTGCATTAGGAACTACATCAAACACCGCATTAGGAACTACATCAAACACCGCATTAGAAACTGGATCAGACATAGTACTTGAAGCAGAAGCTTTAGTTATTCCAGATGCAATAGCGGTTCAACCTGTCCCTACTGCTGGAATCCCAGGTGAAGCAGGTGTTCCTAACATTCCTGGTATTGAGTCAGCTAGTGAGGAAGTTGTTGAAACAATTGTAGAGCTTAACTCTGCGGCTCCTGCACCAGTTGTAGTTGCTGATGTACCTTTAGCAGCAGCACCCACAGCACCAATAGTAGGATTAACCCAAGACAACCCAAATGTAGAGATTAGTGCTAGCGAAGCAGAATTCGAAGCATTGAGTGATGTCACAACAACCGTAATCACGCGTGAAGTTGAAGTACAAATACCAGAGATTAGCGATAATGTTACTGCTGAACTTCAACAGAAACTACGTGATAATGCTTTAGCAAGTGCAGCAGATTTAGCAGATAGTGATGTAAGTACAGATTTAACAAATGAGATTACAAGTATAGAAAGTGGAAATTTGGAAGCAAGCGAAGCAGCTCGAGCTATGATTCCAACTAATCCTGATACGTCATTAGGACCTATAGGCTTTGTCAATCCACCTTTAAGTCAAGCAAATGGTTTAGAAG
>CALHRJ010000561.1 GCA_938038395.1 uncultured Deinococcales bacterium
ATTATTGAGCCTTGACCAATGAGCAATTGTCAAAACTGCCTGAACCTTCACTGTAGAGTGCAACGGCACCATAAATACTATTTGCAGGAGCTAGCAAACTCACACTTTTTGATTCATAGCCGGTATTCTCAATGATCACAAAATCGTTGATTAGAGAGCTATAGCTACCATCCATCAAAGTTAGCAGTAGTGTCGTCCAAGTACCATTGCTAAGTGCATCACATGAGGCAGTGTAGCGTGCGCCAGCTTCAATAACCGTTTCTTGGAACATACATCCTGCATTACTTAGTTGAGCAGCTTTTGAACCACCTACACCGTTGTTTGTTGAGGCAATATTTGCTGCATTTGCACAGCTATTCCAATTGGCTAAGCCAGCTTCAAAATCAGCATTACTGAGTAAATTACTGCTTGAAGGTGGTGTCACAGGTGTTGAGCCATCACTTACTAAGACACAATCATCGAAGTTACTAGAATCTTCGCTGTATAACACAACAACGCCATAGCGTGTGTTTGCTGGTGCAGTGAGCGATACGCCATAATTAGCCTGACTTGCGCTTGTTATAGGGGTATTTTCGCTATTTAAGGTACTCCAATTTCCATTGGTAAAGCTTAGGTAGAGCGAAGTCCAAGCTGGACCTACACGAGAAGCATCGCAGTTAAGCGAATAGGTTTGACCAGCAGTTGCATCAATTGATTGATATAGACAGCCACCTGTTGCTATATCGACTGAGGCATTCTTAATCGTTGTGCTGCCTCCTGTAGAGCTGCAAGATTCCCAGTTGCTAAGACCATTGGAGAAATTAGGATTGCTTAGTAGGTTGCCGTTTGGCGTTGGGGTTGGTGTAGGCGTTGGTGTAGGCGTAGGTGTCGGATTAGAATCAACAACATTAATCACTTCTATATTTGGACCAGATGCATGCCAAAGGTCTTGTCCTTCAGAAGCTAAGTGACGCATGTGTGTTGCGTACCACATCATCACGTTTTCCCCATCTATGTTTTCTTGTTCGTTGAAGAGATTGCCAATTTCTCCGTAAGCACCATAGGTCCAGCGACCCATTTCTTCAGGTTTTGCTTTTCTAACAGCAACATCCCACTGAGAAAAGCTATCAAATGTTCCATCGTCAACACTAGGTCGTAGCAAAATGCCATCACCAGTTGTTGAATCTTCTACAGTCCAAAACGTTGAGTCACCTTTACGGTCATTAAATTCTTGAGACTTCAGAATGTCACCATTGACGAAAACTTGTTCGTTTCCACTGTCACCAATATCAAAATCAAACATCCAGTAAGCGTGGTGGTCGTGATCAATAATGCACTGCAAGCCACGACTAAAGATGCGACTATCCATCTTTCCATCAGGTGTGAAGTAATAGCTTTGATAAAGCTGGTACTCACCGATTTGAGAGTTAATACCAAGCTCCAAGACTTCTTGACCGTCTCTAGTAAAGGTACGTTCACACAGCTTTTTATTGTCACATGCTGAATTTGGTGCGCCCTGCGTTGCAGGTCGAAAGGTGAAGCTTGAAAGAATATCTGCGTAAGGTCCACAAACATCGTTATCGTAGCGAACACGCATTACTGGAAAGCTTACCTTTTTGATAATTGTTTTGCCCTCAAAGCTTACATCTCGTAAGACCAAACCCGAACGGTCTGCCCCTGCTTCGTATGAAAAGCTCCAATCATTCCAGTTGATGTTACCTGACTGAGCAGTTGCAATTGTAAAGGTTGAAATGAGTAGCATAGTAGCTGCTATAAGACAGAAGGATAGTTGTTTTACCTGTTTGTTCATGGTGCTCAAAGCTACCCCCAACGTAATTTGTTTGAATGATGTTTGAATCTCTTTAAAAAGCATATTAATACCTACCTATGTTTCCGCTAGATTCAACTGTGCTGTTACTGAGATCAACCAGAGCGCTGTATTTGGGCTCGAGCCCAGCCCCGACCCCAAAGGTGACGTATAACTTGCGGGTAGGGAAGAAGGTATTACCAGTTTCTTCAACATAGCTACGCTTTGGAAAAGCTAACATTGCTGTTCCCTGTAGTTCGGTTACTTCGTTAAAGCCACCTGTTACTAAATCGGATTTGGCAAGTGCTATCGCTTTACGAACTTCTTCAGTATTTTCTGGAGGTTGTTGTTTGTGAGCTGCAAATTTTTCCAGTTTGACTTCACCACTATTGCTTACACGTACATCAATTGTTTCGTTAGTGGCATAGTTAAAATAGCTACTTTGTGCTAAATCAGAACTGTTTTCTAAAATGTCTACAGCAAAGCTGGTATAGCGTTCACCTAGTGCTTGTTGCAAAGCATTGTCTTTGCTAAGAATAGCTGAAACCTGAACCTCAGTGACTGAATTTTGAACTTGAATAGCTGAGAAGTTTGGAACACCTGAAAAGCTGCTGACATTTTTTGGCGTAGGGGGCCAATAGCCTTCAGTTGGACCAGAAAAACTATCATAAATATGCTTGTGTTGAGTTGATTGTTTTGCTCCACCAATAAAGTTACTGATGTTACAAGAAGATAAGAAGAAGCCTAAAATACCGCAAAGTAAAATGGCCAATCCAAGTCGAGATACTGACATGCTGCTAACCCCTTAGAAACTTTAGGACTCAACCCAAAGTTTTATAAATCTGATTTGCTGTCTCAAAATTTCCTAACATTGATTTAAGACAAGCTGCCGTTATATTTAGAGTGGGGGGTAAATCTGAAAATAAAGCTTGGATGGATGACAAAACTGTTTAGGGTTTCTTCATATCTGTGTTCATACTTAATTAATAATGAACGTGTGAAAAGAAGGATTCAACGAATAAGTATTTTGTATTATTGCAATGCTAATGCAGACTATTCAATTCGATATATTTTTAGCTTGCTGTAGTGTTGTTCAGTTTTTAGAGGCTGAAACCTGAGGTGGAGTTTTCTGAAAAATGCCAGTAAAAACTGATGATGAACCTACAGGATGATGAATTCCTTGAAGCTCGCTTCGAATACAATATTGATATCATTTAAAATATTGATATCTTTGTAGCTCTAAGTTACGAGATTTCCGATCGATACCTCATCAGCTTGCTGCGAAGTTGTTCATTCAATTTCAATACTCTGTGCAAGTTCATGTGCTGTGGCTAAACCTAAGCTCATTGCTTCTCTACCACCATGCAGTAAATAGATATGATTGTTTTCCTTTAGTTGCTGCCATGCGGGTTGTTCGTATGCAATTTGCCATGCACCACGTACTTGACGAACTGCTTTCCCAAGATTTAGGCTTTCCCAAGCAAAACAAGGGAAGTTATCTAGATTGTTCATAATGCTATCAATAATTTCCCGACGTAAGCCAACTTGTACACCCATAAGCTTGCCTTCGGTGGGTTGGTAGCCTATAGAATCAGCTGCGAGGGCTGGTGGTATAACGAGTAAGCCGTCAGCCTGAGTGCGTAGGTGGAAACCTTGGTAGGAAATAACGGGGAGCTCGAGCTTTCCTCCAGTACCTAAGTCAGCCCCCAAAATAAGTTGCGAATCTCCTTCAATCTTTGGATACTGCATATAAACCTTAGGACACTCAACTAGTTCTCCTAAACCTTCAAGCACTGTGCCACTACTGTGCCCAGCAGCAACAATACACTGAGCAAAGCTAAGTGATTCTTGACGCACAACTTCCTGTTGCATTTTCTTGTTGTAGCTAAGGCGTTCAATGCTAAGACTCTGTGAAGAACTAAAGGTGGCCCTTGCGTTTAAGAGTAAATCTGTACCCTCTCGAACAGCTGCATAACCAAAGTGCTGTGCCACATTTTCTGCACTAGCATAGCCACCATCTGCATCAAAACAAACGCTTTTACAGTAGCTTAAATCTAGCAAAGCTTGGAAATTTTTCTGCTCTACTTCAGAACGACTTTCAAGGAAATCTTCTTGTGTTGTTGAATCGTCGTAGTGTTCATCCATAAATTGGACATAGCCAACAGGAAAATAAGCTTGGTTGTGTGGACGATCGATGCCCGTAATGTTAGATAAGTTTTGCAGTAAGTGTTTTGACCATTTTGCTTTTTTGTAAGATTCTGGATTTGCAAATAAGCCATGGACAATTGCAGGCGACACAAAGGTTGCACCGAGTTCACTAGGAATACCCTCTTGTTCTATGAGTAACAAGCTTTTTTCAGGATGAAATTGGCGCATGTAAAAAGCACAGCAGAGCCCCAAAACACCTCCACCAATGATTACACAATCGTAATGTTGGGTTGGTAGTGATAGGGTTTCGTTATTAACAACTGTGCCAGACATGAGTTCTAGTAGTGTATCAAGCTTGAAGCGTATTGGTTAGAAGTAGATGTTTTTATTAAGGAAATAGGTTGATAATAGCTTAGACACATGCACTTTCGGTGCAAATCTCATATTGATACAGTAACGTTATTATTGGTATATAAAGGCTACTTACAATATAGTGTAATTGGCAAGTAAAGCTAACAATCCACAATCACGACGTAGGTGATTTTGAAAATAGTAGATAAAATCGTAAAAGAGACAGATGCATTAACTTTGAGGAGATTAGGTGCCAATGGCAGATTCAAAAGCAGAGTCAAAAAGTAGCCGAAAGAAAGCAAAAAAAGGGGCTGCAAAAACAGCTAAACAAGAGAACTTGAGTATGAGCCAACGCTTTTGGCGTGAATTAAGGGGCTATGCTGAAGCGCTGCTTATTGCCTACTTTATTGTTACCTTCTTGTTTACAACTGTTGGCGTTGTGGGTAGCAGCATGCGTCCAAATCTAGATGGTGGCAGCGGAAGCTTGCCACAAGCGCTCTGGCAAGGCGACAGAGTATTTATTCCTAAACTCGATACGTGGTTACGTCGTGCAAATATATTGCCCAACTATCCTAGAGGCGAAATTGTGGTTGTTCGTGAGCCCAAAAATGCACCTTCATATTTTGTACGTAAACAGCGTGGTTGCACGACTTTCCTTTGGATGGACCAGTGCCGTCCGTTCTTTATTAAAAGGTTGATTGCTTTACCTGGTGATTCAGTGAAAATTGAAAGAGGTAAAGTGTTTGTCAATGGTTATGAAATGGATCAAAGCTATATTGATGGTACTGGCGAAATTATTCCTGAACCTATCGATTTTCCTAGGATTATTGTAGAAAATGATGCAATCACTGGCTTTCAGGGTTTAGCTCAAGGCACCTATAGCAATTCAGCAACAGGTCCACAGCCAGTTTCTATTGATGAGCAATGGGTACAGACTTTTTATGCAAATACAATTGAAAACCTAGCACCACTTCCTGCAGACGCTCCACAAAACGAAGCATTTGTCCACGAAGTTATTGTTCCTGAAGGACATTATTTCATTATGGGCGATAATCGTACACGCCACGGTAGCGAAGATTCACGCTACTTTGGACCTATTCCAATTATGGCTGTGGCAGGTAAGGCAAATGCAATTTTGCTACCACCAATGCGCGATGGCAAAATGAATTGGGGTATGCGTAAGCCACCAGAAGCATTTAGCACAATTCCAAATCCACCAAATCCGAAATAAGCATTTAAGTGGTAAAACAAATACTATCGATATTTACAGGGCTACTCTTAGCCCTGTTTTTTCATACCTGCTTGTACAGTGTTAGCCAAGTCACTGGAAATTCACTTTCGCCAACGCTTAGGTCAGGTAGTTGGGTTGTTGTTGAGAAGTGGCAGTCGTGGTTATTGCGAGTTGGGGTATGGAATGAACCTAGGTTGAAGCGTGGTGATTTAGTGAGTTTAGAACCACCTGTTGCTTACGCCTCTGGTTTGGGGATTAAGCGGGTGATTGCTTTGGCAGGGGAGACTGTACAACTTGTTGATGGCAATACCTTTGTTGACGGTGTTGAGCTAGATGAAAGTTATGTTGTCTATCAATCAGCTTTTGATATGGAAGAAACGCAGTTAGTGGCTGGGCACATTTTTGTAATGGGTGATAACCGTTTACCTATGAATAGCGTAGATTCTAGGCAGTACGGACCTGTTGAAGCTAGGCAGATTCGTGGACG
>CALHRJ010000562.1 GCA_938038395.1 uncultured Deinococcales bacterium
ACAAGGTCACTATTTAGAAGCATTGAAAGGAAGATTCCCCAAATTTTTTGTGACAGAGATGGCAGCTAAAAAGCTCTTTTAAATATGGGAAAGATGAAGGTTTTTTAAAGTTTAATCCCTGAGAGTGCGTGTTAATCTATAAGCAATGGACAACGCTACGGTAATTTGGATGCTAGCAACAGTACTAGCGATTCAAAGTTTAGTACTATTGGTTCTGGCCATTTTGCTTAGATTCGCGTCGCAACGCCAAGATAAAGTTGTAGATGTTATTCAGACGAATGCAAGAGCAAGTTATGAAATGCAGGAAATGCATAGAGTGGGGCTCGAGCCCAAACTCCTCCTCCGACAGCTTGGTGGCGCGGGCAAGCCTCTTAGACTTATTAACCTAAGCCAGTATGCCATACACTTAGTAAATATATACGTTTACTCTGCTGAAAACGAAAACAACAAAAAGAAACTCACCCCCACAGATCCAGACCGTATAAGCGCAATTTCAAAGTGGTTACTTAGACCAGATGAATTTGCAGAACTTCGTGTTTTTTCAGACGAACGCTTTAGTCAAATGGCATCTAAACAAGGGGGCGATGTTATCGCTCAAGCGATTGTACAAGTAGACTATTTGTATTCTACAAAAGGCAATACCATTCAATCAGAGAAATACACGCTAAGCCTTGCAACTCAGCGCGACCAAGCTGGTAAGTTGAGAGCAGCTATTTCTATTGAACCGATTGAAAGTGCTAACAGCAGAAGAGCAGCAAATACAAACACTCAGTATCGAACTGACTTTACCTCTGGTTGGACAGATCCGGTCTAAGCTTTACAGCGTCCCTCAAATATACATGTTCAATGTCACGCTGACTTTTAGTCGTGTTGACATGCAATAGTGCTCTAACCACTTTAGGCAAGCTACCAGGCACTGGAATTTCTGGATAGCAAATCAGTGGAACATGTGCCATACCTAGTTGCCTAGCAGCAACTGCTGGAAAGACGCTGGTTAAATCTGAAGTTAGGCTAAATTGAATAGAGGAGATAGTTTCGAAATCTGTGATGTCATTCTTACGCAGGATTTCTTCAAGCATTTCTTTAGTTGCTGCCAATATTTCGTCAGCGTTGTCATCTGTTACGGTAATGGCACCACGAATGCCACGACACCAAAAAGGGTTGTCCATAGGATTATTAGTTTAACAGGAATTTCGTTTTGAGGTGTGGCAAACCAATAGTCGGGGTGCGTTCTGTTAAAGGTAGAAGGTTCAATTGAGCTAGCTTTATGCTATACCACACTGATTACTTAAGAAAGTTATTTAGGAGAGTGTTTGATAATATCCACCGATTGAATTGTTATTCCAAAAAGAATGGGTAGGACCATATTGAATCTTTTCTATTGTGGAACAGTATTAGGATGGCTCACGTAGTAGTGTAAAAAAATAAGCTCGAGAGAGAACTCGCAAGCTTATGGGCAGTATTACGCTGATGTGTTTTGCTCTAAAAATTCGTCGTCATCTTGAGTATCTTCTTCAAGTAGCTTAAGTATAGCTTCGATAATCTCGTCCCATTCAGGTAATTTCATTATCAACTCCAAACAAGTAAACGTAGAGAGATGGGCTAAGGATACTGCCTAATTAAAGCCTACTATTCATGCGTTTGCGATTCGTTAACCCTCAATGAAAAGCCTGTAGATTGATTCCACAGGCTTTTCATGTTTCCGTATGTAGTTTTAGCTTACTTTTTAAAGTTGTTCTTAGGTTTGATTGTAGGTTCAGGTCGTTAAACCTTCATAAACATAGACACAGTTTCCTGAAAACTTTTAAGAACTAGGCAAAAAAAAAAGAGCATTTCTGCTCCTTTAATAGTTTTAGAATTACTTAATTTGAGCGTAGCTCAAACTTATGCACTTGCTAAGTCAATACGCTTAATACTTTGTGCTAAACGTGACTTTTTGCGAGCAGCAGTGTTCTTGTGTAACGCTGAACCTTTTGCAGCTTTATCAATAAAGCTAACAGCAACTTTTTGATGCTTACGAGCTTCGTCCATATCGCCAGACTCTGCTGATTCAATCGCTTTTTTGCTGAAAGTACGAATCATACTTTTAGTTGCACGGTTTTTTAGTCTTCTTACGTCAGATTGACGCTTATACTTCATTGCTGATGGGTTTCTAGCCATTTTAAAATCCTCAAAAAACTTTCTAATAAATTGACACGGTTTATAACTAACAGCTTATACCTAAATAGTTTTAACCATTAAAATTTGAGAATTAGTTAGCAGCCACAAACTAGTTCTCTCGCAGTCATAAACTTTAGCATGGCAGCACCAAAGTTGGCAAGAAGCCTTTTGGAAGGGAAATACAGCCAATGCTCTGGTATTCAGGGTTTTCATTCAGGGTTTATCTATACTGAATAGTGCAACAAGGTGTATTGGAGGCTAGACATGATGTTAACCGTAGTGCGACTAATAAAAAAGCGTCTTAATAAGCCCATAATAAGGCTCGTTACTTTAAGTACTTCTTTCTTGTTTCTAGTAGGTTGTGGTCCACTAGGAAGCTTGATTTATCAAGGTCAAACTACAAATCTGGGGCCTTTTCAAGTAGACAGTACGATTACGGGTAGCATTGTAGGAACTCAGATTGCACTGTCTGGTGACGGTCAGACCTTGGTGAGCGAAGATTGGCGTAGACGGGTTATCTATAGAAAGTTCGGTGGAAACTGGCCACAAGTTTACAGCCTTGATTACCGACCAACGACAAGTCCAGCCGATGACAAAGGAACACCATGGTTTAGCCCCAAGCTAGATGCAACAGGTACTA
The DNA here is from genome assembly GCA_938038395.1 of uncultured Deinococcales bacterium. Taxonomy (GTDB): domain Bacteria; phylum Deinococcota; class Deinococci; order Deinococcales; family Trueperaceae; genus CALGZD01. Next base: position 2,801 of record CALHRJ010000562.1, read on the forward strand.
CCTTACTAACGAGTGATAGAGATAAACTACGCACCTTTATGCCTCAAGCTACAAATGCACAAAATTGGCAAGCTGAGAGCTTTTTAAATAGCGCACTTGATTCAGAGAGCTACCGTTATTCAAAAGCACTGTTGAGCGACGATGCAAGCATTGTTGTGCTCAGTCATAAAACTTCAAATAATGGTTCTTTTACTGTTCTAGACAAAGACATCACGATTTGGGAGCAGTCATCTGGTAACTGGTCACAAATTGCAGCTATTGAACGTTTGGCGAACAGTGGTGAAAGTACGAATTTCAATGCTGCTAATTTTGGATTAGAACTAGTGGGCATAAGTAGCGATGGCTCAAGAATACTGGTCGTAGGACCTAATGGTGCATTTGTACATAGTAGAAGTGGTGATTCTTGGCAAAACAAGGCACAACTTACAGCCACAACCACGATCTTTGGGTTTAACGAAAAAGGTGCACTTAATAACAGTGGTAATCGTATAGCTATAGAAGCAAATACCAATTCAGATGGTCCCAGAGTGCTGATCTTTGATTTGACTAATAACGCTTGGCAGCAGAGTTCTAATTTAAAAGGCGAATTTATGGCAATGAGTGGCGATGGTCAAACGCTTGTTTTACAAAACTTTGTGCAGACTGGTTCTGATTTTATAGGTACACCTCAGTCACAAGGCTTCTTGGAAATATATAGAGCGTCTGCAGGAAGCTGGCAGAAGGTCGCTACTTTTGCACCTGCTAGTGATCGGAATAAATATCAGCGAGTTGCCTTGAGTCGTGATGGCAGTGTGTTGGCTGCGACATTGCAGGATCCACCATTTAGTACTGGGGTAAGGCTCGAGATTTATAGTCAGTAGGGTGTGTTCCATTTAAGGTTGAAAATAGTTTAGTAAAAAATACTTATAACTATTTTGTAGCTATAATCGTAGCGAATATTCAATCCTGTAGGGGTTTAGTACTCTCCTAAATAAACTGATGATTTCATAATAGCTTAAACGTCGGGTGCTTAGCATTCAAAGTTTATACAGCACAAACTAAATTGTAGAATGTTAAAGAACTGATATTCCACGGTACCTACTAATCTTTGTTTAAAGGAAAGATGACAGTGGTTAACAACCCTTGTGAACCTTGTGGATTTGTTGGAATAGCAACTTGAAATTGAATGTTGCCACTTAACTCAGAAACACGGTCCCGAATAGATTGTAGTCCTATACCCGCTGTATCGTCTGTGCTTAAGCCAATGCCATTGTCACATATTTGAATGCTTAGTTCTATTTTTGACCTATCGATATGAATGCTACATTTGGTCGCCTGCGCATGTTTGTGGATATTGTGAATAGCTTCTTGGATGATTCTATAAATGGCGACTTCAGTTGCAGCAGATAAATTATCGATTTGACCATTAATGGCGAGATCTATTTTTAGGGTACTCGATTCAAAGTTTTGTACTTCTTGTTTTAGTGCTTCTTCTAAACCAAATTGATCAATCAAACTTGGGTACAAGTCATGCACAATGCTTCTGACATCTGTCAGGGTTTGCGACATCTTTGTTTCTAGATTTTTTAAAATGATGTCGCCTTTTTCGGGCTTAGTATATATAAGCTGTCTAGCGGTTTCGAGTTGTAGTGCTGTGCTAGCAAGTGTTGGACCTAGGCCATCATGTAGGTCTCGGCGGATGCGTTTACGCTCTTCTTCTCGACCACGTACAATTTGTTCACGGGAATTTTGTAGGGCTTGTGCAAGTAAGTAGTTGTGACAGATGATGCTAATGTGCTGTGCGATAGTTGTGAGTAGTACAAGTTCACTTTGGTTAAATGCTTCACCTACTACACGTCTGGCAACTTTGAGGGTGCCTAGCCTTTCTGATTCGTACTTTAGTGGGAATTCTATAATATCTGTATTGAGCTGAGAACCATAACTTGCAATAGCTGTATTATTTGTATTGGCTAGCCAGATTCCCATGAAGGGGAGTTTAAGCACGTTGGATGTGCTTTCGCAAAAGTTGTTGAGGGTTGTGTGGGTGTCAACGGAATCTTCCATACCTTTACTGAGCTCAGTCATGACGGTGTAGGGGTCATCTCGCTGACCATAGAGCATTTGGTTAATTCGTTGTCGTAAAGCTTGTTGTATAGGGTGGAATAGGATAGCCACTGTACCTGTAGCAACCAAAGAATTAGTAAGACCAAAGCCT
>CALHRJ010000563.1 GCA_938038395.1 uncultured Deinococcales bacterium
AGTAAGTATCGTATTATTGATTTTGCGCTTAACAACATGATTAATTCTGAGATATACGGTATGTATGTGCTGACTCAGTTTAAGGCTCAATCTTTAACAGAACATATACAACGTAATTGGCGCTTTGGTAGCTTCTTAAGTAATTACTTCATCACACTTGCACCAGCACAAATGTATCTCTATGAAGAACTAGGTGCTGAATGGTATCGCGGTACAGCAGATGCTATTTATCAGAACATACACCTCATTGATGATAATGACGCTGACTTAGTTGCTATTTTTAGTGGTGACCATATTTATAAAATGGATATTAGTCAAATGGTGCAGATGCACTTAGATACGAACTCTGATATATCTATTGCAGCCTATCCAACCCCCTTAGAAGAATGTAATCGCTTTGGTGTGTTACAAGTTGATGCTAATTTTAAAATTACGAACTTTGAAGAAAAACCTGATAATCCAACTCCCATACCCAGCCAACCAGAGCTTGGACTTGCTTCTATGGGTAACTATATTTTTAGCGCCCAGGTACTTAAAGACTTACTCAATGCTGATGTAAAAGATGATTACTCTGAACATGACTTTGGCAAAGATGTATTGCCTATGGCTTTAGAACGAGGTTATAAACTTCAAGCTTATGATTTTGCAAGCAATAAGATACCTAATCAATATGGTGCTAATACCTATTGGAGAGACGTAGGCACTTTAGATAGTTATTGGGAAGCCAATATGGATTTGGTTGATATTAGCCCTGAGTTTGATCTATACAATTACGACTGGCCTCTAAGAACAAGTTCTGAATACTCAGCCCCAGCAAAGTTTGTACATGCAGAAGAAGGTCGAACAGGGCAAGCAATTAACAGCATGGTGGCTGGCGGTACAATTATTTCAGGTGCAACCTTACGCCATTCAGTTGTCGGTAGACGTGTCAATGTTCGTAGCTATAGTCAAATAGAAGATTCAGTTATTCTTGATGATTGTCAAATAGGTAGGAACTGTATACTTCAAAATACTATTCTAGACAAAAAAGTCACTATACCAGAAGGAACTCAAATTGGTGTCAACCTTGATGATGACATAGCAAGGGGATTTACAGTTACGGATAAAGGTGTTGTTGTTGTGCCTAGTGGCTATAAGTTTTCTTAGATTTCTGGTTATTAAAAAAAACAGTTTTTGTACCTATTTTTATATAGCTTCTTCTTGCTACGCTTTGCCCTGTTGATTAAGGTCACATACTTTAATTGGTTGGGGTAAGCTAAGCACTATCTAAGAGGAAAATATGATTCGACACCAGCGCCTTACTAATATTGGTGGTTACACAGGTAAAATAGAGAGTACTTCTGGAAGTAATCCTACTAGTCTATGTCGTGTTGATAAATTTACCGAACCAAGACGCTTTCAACAAGCCGTTAGGTTTTTTAAACGAAAAAATAATTCTAAGAATAGTATTACTACAGATATGTGGCTAGGTAGTCAAGTTAGAGTTACTTCAGTTCAGTTAGATGCTAAATATCAAATTCTTAGATTTGAAGTTTCAAAAGCCTAAATCAATCTACTATCAAAAAAAGCAGTACAGAATTGAGTTTCGAAAAACGCATGTGTTTTTGAACTAAACTATGATTGATGTTTAGCCCACTAAACGACAATGATGGGTAAAGAATCGCCTTTATCTTCGTTTAGTGAATTATATGATTATTTGCCTGAGACTTACAAAGTTGCAACATTAGCATAATGTAAAAATGTTAAGATTATAATATAGCTTCACTATTCATACTTCAGCCCAGCTATGGTTAAAGCCCTACAGTTTGTAGGAGTTTTTAAAAGGGTTGAACATGATGGAAACACCAAAAATTATCATAGGCATTGAAGCACAATCGATTACAGATAGTATTATTAAGCTGCTTCAGTCTCAAAACAGCCTAGCTGTTCAAGCATCTGGTTCGGATGCGATTGGTCAAACTATTTCAGGTATTGCTAAAGCAAAGAAAATCCTAAGTAATACGAATATCCATTTGAACATCAAACCTGTTTTCCCAGAAGTAGTACCTAAAGATAACCCGACAACAGTCATTGTTTTTCAGATAACAAGAGAGCCTGCTTTTACAAAAGTAGATTCATCTATTACAACCAATAAAGGTGTATGAAAGACAATATGGTTTTAGATAGCTTTAATGTGGTTAACTGAGTATGCGAACTCTGTAGGTAAATAACCTTTGCACAGTCTAAACCTACAGAGTTTGCACAACAGTATTATATAGGTTAGTTATTTTTAAATCTATTAGTTAGTCATAAAACAGTCTAAATGCAAAAAGCATAGGCTGTTTTTTTGTCTATATTTTTGTCTAAATATGATTATGGTTTAGCCCAGTAAACTTCAATGATGGGTGTTTTTAAGGTAGTTTTTTTGATTATGGTTTGCGCCAAAAACTATAATGATGGGTGTTTCGGGGAATAAGTCTCAACTTCATTCTCTGGTATTGACAAAGTTTTTGATTCTTCCATCTAAAGAAAAGAAGTACCAAAAAACCAGCTGTGTAACTACAATCAAATATAAAAACACATCGTTACTTCTGAATAAGCTTGAAGATATAGCTGATACTAAGAAATACATTCCAATACAATATCTAGCCCAATGCTTACCTATAAAATAGAAACTAAAAAGCACAATACAAAGAATGAGCAAGAATAGCAATGCACTCAATAGTAAGAAATCAAAGTTTTTTTGAAGATTAGATACTGAATTGTTTAGATTTAAATAACTTGGTAGTATGGAAAATAATATTCTTACGATAGGTAACAACGCTGCAATGAGTGCAGCAATAGATATTATAAACCCAACCTTTAAATCTTCCTTCATAAGTTAAAACCACCTACTTAAAAAGTGTATTATTCTCGACAGAATAAAAGGTTGTAGCTTTAAGGAAAATGATTTTAACTTAATTTAGTCACGAACATTCACATCCTTCTTGAAGCATAAAAAATGATTGTGGTTTACACATCAAAGCGACAATTAAAACCTAGAAATATCATTGTGGTTTAAGCCCATAACCCACAATCATAAATAAGCCTAAGCGATAGAAAACTATTCTATCGCTCATTTTTATTGGTTATAGTGGGCGATAGAAAAAGGTGCTATCGCTCATGAAATGGAACTGGCAACAACCAGACTGGACACAATTCACATACGAAAAAGAAAAACTTCTTCCTTTGGAAGAGCAGTTTCTATATCAGAACGGTGTTCTTATAGGTGCAAAAAAATACCTAAACTCAGAAGAGCAAGATAATTTAAAAATTGAACTTATCAGTACTGAAGCACTTAAA
>CALHRJ010000564.1 GCA_938038395.1 uncultured Deinococcales bacterium
CAACAGCACCTTCTTCGTCAATCTCACAACGGTAGATTAGACCTAAATCCACAACATTTATTGGAATTTCAGGATCTTTAACCACTTTGAGGGCTTCTAGTAGTTCTTCTGATGTAGGTAATGCTTTCGCTTCTTCGCTCATAGCTCTATGTTATCAAAAATGCAGTTTAAGAGTGTTCCCTAACTGACGAAAAGTCGGTATTATTTTAACTAACTAAGAACCTGATAACTTTGCATAGCGTGTTTTTGGACGATTGTCCAAAAACCGCCAAGCTGCACTTTTCTTCAAGTGCTTTCATAATTTGTAGATGCATGATTGCAGATTAGTTGTAAAGTGCAGCCTACCACTCTTCAAAACGGTCACGGTGAATCACATAAACAATGCTCAAGGCCAACATAGTTGATAGCAAACTTGTACCACCATAAGAAACCATAGGTAGCGTAATGCCTGTCACAGGCGCTAAACCAAGCGCCACGCCAATGTTAACAAGCACCTGAAAGCCTATAAAGACCATCACCCCTGTAATAATGAGCTGATCACGCTCCCGCCTGCATTCAACTGCCATAATCACCAGCCGCCAAAAGAGCAAGGCGTAGAGGATGAGCAGAAAAACAGATGCGACAAAGCCACCTTCTTCAGCTAAAACTGAAAAGATAAAATCAGCATAAGCTAGGGGTAAAAAGCCAAATTGTGATTGTGTACCCTGCTTATAGCCTTTGCCTGCTAAGCCACCAGAGCCAATGGCAATGCGTGATTGAATAATTTGATAGCCAGCATTTTGTGGATCACGCTCAGGATTTATAAAAATTGTAATGCGGTCTTGCTGATAGGGTTTAAGGTTAGGCCAAATAACAAGTGGACCTGCTATAACCAACATACATATTAATAACAATAGGTGCCAGTTGGGCATACCTCGGACAATGACAATGCCAGCAGCAATCGCAAGCATAACCAAAGCACTACCAAGATCAGGTTGTAAAATAACCAGACCACAAGGAATTAAGACCAAGAAGGCTGGTTGGATATAGTCGCTAAAGTGACGGATTGGGCTTTGTTGCACACTTGCTGCTAAAGCAAGGAGCAATGTGATTTTTGAAAGCTCTGAAGGTTGAAAGCCTGGTAAGGGACCTATGAACAGCCATGAACGAGCGTTGTTGACCTCAGTACCAAAAAAATGTGTGATGATAAGGAGTGCTAGAGTTATAAGGTAAAAGTGAAATGCATAAGGCAAAATTCGTTTTTGCCCCAGAAAAAATACGACTCCACAAGAAATAATCGAAATAAAGAGCCAGATTAGCTGGCGAGATAATTCTTCAGGTGCAGCACTACTAAGTGTTATGAAACCAATGCCTAAAATTAGCGCAATGATAATTGGTAAAGCAACTTCGTGACGTGTAACCATTAAAATAATATCCAAACTTCATATTAGGAACAGCAACTGGGTGCAACCGCAGATTAGCATGTAAAGATAGTTTCTACTTAATCACAAAATATCCCGTTCGGTTGCACTTTGGCGGTTTTTGCGCTTCGCTTAAAAACACGCTATTTCTGATATCTGCCATTTTACAGTTGTACCCACAGCAACTAGATAGATTGAATTTAGCAGATGCTTAGTGTCAAGATAGCTAATTTTAAGGAGGTGGGGTTGTTGTAGTTCTCAAAAATCCAACAAGCATGAAACAACCATATGAGACTATCGCTAGCATTTTAATTAGTGCTTCAGCCCTTTATAGTATTGCCAGTTATACAAACTGTTTCTTCCAATCTCCCTAATACTAGGCATATCATATACCTAACAAAATATGTGAAGATAGGTATATGAATACAAAGCCTTATCGTTTTATCTATGTTGCCGACCCAATGTGCTCTTGGTGTTGGGGATTTGCTCCAACCTTTAGTCGTTTGTTGGAATTGCATCCTGTGCCTGTAACTGTAAGGGCTGGTGGTTTGCGACCTGGTGCTGCTGCTAAAGATTTAGATGCAACGATGATTGGTCATTTGGAGCATCACTGGAAGCAAGTGGCTGAGGCGTCTGGACAACCATTTAACTATGATTTGTTTGCTTGGGATGGTTGGCGTTATGACACTGAATTGCCGTGTATGTCTTTGCTAGCAATGCGTGAATTGGATGTTGAAGATGCCACGAGTGCAACCACAATTGCTTGGCTAAAGCTGTTACAACAAGCTTTTTATCATGAAAATATTGATATTACGGATATTGCAGTCTATCCAGATTTACTACAGCGTTTAGCAAGTGAAGTTGTTAAAGCAAGTGAAGTTCTTAAAGATAGCGATGCATTTGTAAAACGATTAGGCGAAGAGAGCTTAAAAACGGATACTTATCAGGATTTTGCTGAAATGAGACAGATGGGCGTGAATGGCTTTCCGACACTCATATTAGACTACCAAGAAAAGCTTTATGCTTTGGCAACAGGCTTTAGCCCGCTGCATACAATTGAGGCTCGGCTCGAGCACTACTTAAATCAACCTGAATCATAAATATTTAAAAAGCCTTAATTTATCTTTCAAAAGCCTTGAATCTTTTGGGAAAAAGAACATGTTAGGCTTGAATTCGACTAGCTTTAGATAAACGAGTTTCACAACAACTAAAACGCACTAGGTATGTATAACTAGATATATCTATGTATATCTAGGGAGGTATACGAAGAATGTTCTTAAAAAGGTACTTTCCAGAACTTACGAAATTTGCTTTAATTATTACGCTTAGTTTGTTGCTATTGGGGCAAGGGTTTGGGCAGGATGTGATTAGTGATCCTTTTACTCAGGTTACTGGAATTCAGGATGCCGATATTCAGGATGCTGGTGAGGAGCTCGAGCTCTACATGAACGCAAGCTGGCAGAGTAATCAAGTCTATGTCCAGACTTTTCCAATTGGTGACTATATACCTATCACTGGATTTGTGAATCGCAATGCTTACATGTATCTCTATGTAATTTACCCAAATGACGTTGTAAGACTAAACTACCCAAAAACCTACGACCCAAAAACGACTGATAATGTCGTCTGGGGTGCGCAAGGACAAAGCTTTGTGCGCTTTGTGCCAACTGCCAACATAGAAGGGTTATGGACCTTTGTATTGGTTGCAACACTGGAACCACTTGAGTTTGAAGAATTGGCTACCTTTGATAAACCGTGGAAATTGGTTGACCCAATCTTCAGTACACCTTGGGCTAAGGTAGAGGTTCGTCAGGCTCGAGTCAGTAAAGGGGCTACCGTTTCACAAATGGCTAAAGATGCTAGTGCCTTGTGGCCACACTTTCAATATGTTCGAGCAAATGATTTATTCGATGAGTAATGAAGTAGAGTGATATAAAGATAAGTCCTAGTAAGGATTCTCGTAGTGCACCCAGTACTGGAAGTGATGTCACACTAATTTTAAACCTCAGAATGAGCGTAGCAAATGTTTTCTGAGTCCTTACTCATGATAATGTACTCCTATTTAGATGAACCCTTAACGTGGGAAAATTGAAGACAATTGAAATTTGCTCATGGTAGTCTAGCTGATACGGTTGAGAATAGACACTCTTTGAGAGTGAACCTCCGTATTTTTTAGGAGGTATACTATGCAATACAAAGGTATACCAAATGTTAAAAATTTAAGAAAACTATTTTTCATCACAGTACTTTCTTTCTTCGTTTTGTCAAATGGCGTTTTTGCCCAAAACACAGACCAACCCCTGACAGTAACAATGAATACAGGCTGGGTGGAAGCTAATACCTCAGTAAGTAGTTTTTCAATAGGTGATCATGTACCTATTACGGGAATTATGAACCGTAATGCTTACGTGTATCTATTTGCAGTAAGACCCAACGGTTCAGTAAGCTTGAACTTTCCAGCAAACTTTGCAAGTTACAATCCAGATTCAACAGATAATGTTATCTGGGGTGGCGAAGGTCAAAGTTTGGTACGTTTTGTCCAAACAGGTAATGAACAAGGTACATGGAACTACGTAATGATTGCTAGTCTAGAAGCACTTTCTCGTGCTGAATTATCGTCTCTAAACACTGCTGCTGCGCTTGCTAACCCAAGCTTAAGCACTGAGTGGTTTGTTGCAGTAGCGCAGCAAGCACAAGTAGGTACGAGTACCACCTTTACACAAATTCAAAAAGAAGCAAGTTTCCTGTGGCCACACTTTCAGTATTTAAGTGCTAACAACTTAATTGGTCGCTAATTACTTGTTTGCTAAGTTATAAGGCTCGAGCTTTTAAATAAGCCAGTCTGATTTAGTTTGACATTAACCTCACCAGAATTTCTGGTGAGGTTTTTTTATAGCTCTGTATGGATAGCACTATCTGCAACTAAAATGCCATCTTGATCGCAGTAAACCCACTGACCAGGCTCAAACAGCACAGCCCCAAAAGTTACAGGCACATCAACAGCCCCTTTACCAACTTTGCTACTTTTTGCTGGCACGTTCCCAAGCGCTTTTATGCCAAAGTCCATTGTGCCAAGCTCTACACTGTCACGTATGCACCCATTTATGATGATGCCACTCCAGCCATTTTCAATGCCTAAGCTTGCAACGTTGTCACCCATAACTGCAACATCAAATGTGCCTCCAGCATCTACAACGAGCACACCACCGTCACTCTTTTCAGTTAAAGTTTGTCTGAGTAGAACATTGTCATTAAGACAAACTACGGTTCTGACTTGACCGTGAAAGTGGCTTTTTGCGCCAAAATCTCGAAACGTCTGTTTAGAAGTTTGAACAACTGCTCCGAAATCATCGTATAAGTCGGTTGTATTGTTGGTAGTAGACATAATTAGGTTGTCCTTTCGATACTACTAAGGGGTTTACAAAAGTATACTGGAAATTGTGTCTTGTGGTTTTTCAATAGATACAAAGGTTAGACACCGAGTTAAATTTGTTTGTATTTGCCGAAATATCTACAGTTTTCCTTATCAAATCAATACGATTGGATAATTATGTCTTGTAAATATCCTGCTAATTGACAATACAAGGCGTCAGCATGTTTTTAAGCAAAGCGCAAAAACTGCCAAAGTGCAGACGTTGTTGGCGAAGTCAATTTTGATGTTATGAACAATAATTGAGTCTCATTTAGAAGTTAGTTGAGTGTAAGCATCAATGTCATTCTGAATGTAACGAAGTGAAATGAAGAATCTCGTATACTGCGTCCCGAATGGAGATTCTGCGCTATCGCTCAGAATGACATTATCTTTTGTTTTGCCTCTAAAATAATTTAAGACTTCCCGACAACTAAGATTACAAACATCATTTTGCTGTTCTTTTTATTTCGCTAACAAAGTCAGTGCAACCCTAAGTTACAATTCTTGAAGGTATCATTATCTACCGAATTAAGGTTGAACTACCAATAGATAATTGGACGTATAAATCACCAACCGTTGCGTGATAGGCTAAAGCTACTAATTTTACGATTTCAAAGGAGAGCTTATGAGCCTTTTACCGAAAGCCTTTTTCAAAGGTGCAATTGTTCCACTTGAAGATGCCAAAGTGAGCATCGCAACGCATTCTATGCAGTACGGTACAGGTATTTTTGGTGGCACAAGAGGTTACTACAACCCTGAAAAAAATTGTGTCAATATTTTTAGACTCAATGACCACGTTAATCGTGTTTTCAATTCTGCACGTATAATCAAAGTAACCATTCCACATACAAAAGAAGAGGTTTATCAAGCTTTTATTGATTTGACCAAGGCAAATGG
>CALHRJ010000565.1 GCA_938038395.1 uncultured Deinococcales bacterium
GATGGTTGTGACTATGCAATCAGCATGTTCCAAGTCGCTGGCTATAAACCTGGCACTGTTATTGATTTCGAAATCCCTAAAAAATACGGTCTACGCCAAACTATTGCAGATACACTTGGCATTGGTGGCATCATGCGTGCACTTAGAACAATTCCTGTGTTCTTAGATATGACTGCTGAAATGGAAGAACTCTGTCCAGACGTAACGCACTTGAACTACGTAAACCCGATGGTTATGAACTGCTGGGCTATGAACCGTGCTTCAAGCATCAACACAATCGGTCTTTGCCACAGTGTTCAGCACACTGCTGGTGAGCTAGCAAGTGACATCGGCATTCCTGTAGAAGAAATCAATTATATCTGTGCAGGCATTAACCACATTGCCTTCTATTTAAACTTTGAGCGCAATGGCGAAGACCTCTATCCACTCATTCGAAAGGTTGCAGAAAGTGGCAAGATTCCTATGCGTGGCATGGCTGACCGTAGCGACGGTGGCTTAGATGGTTTAAGCGATGCTGTTCGCTACAAAATGTTTGAAAAGCTTGGCTATTTTGTGACAGAGTCAAGTGAGCACTTTAGCGAATATGTACCTTGGTTCATTAAAGAAGGTCGTGATGACCTTATTAACGATTTCCAAATTCCACTCGATGAATACATCACTCGCTGCGAACGTCAAATTGCAGGCTGGGAAGCGCTTCGTGATGAACTAGAAGACCCAGCTAGTACGATTGAAGTTAAGAAGAGTCCAGAATATGGTTCTACAATCATTCACTCTTTGCACACTGGCAAGCCTAGCGTTGTTTACGGCAATGTTCAAAACGATGGTCTGATTGATAACCTACCTGACTGCGTAGTTGAAGTACCATGTGTAGTAGACAAAAACGGCGTACAACCAACCAAGATTGGTTCACTCCCCCCACAACTAACAGCACTTATGCAAACAAATATCAATGTTCAACAATTAACAGTTGAAGCTGCGCTCACAGGCAAGCGTGACCACATTTATCATGCTGCAATGTTTGACCCACATACTGCGGCTGAATTAGATATTGAACAAATTTATAGCATGGTGGATGAACTTATTGAAGCACATGGTGACTTTATGCCGGAGGTTTTTAGAAGTTAATAGTCTAAATATTTAAAATCCTGAAATTGAATCTAAGGCAAGTTGTTTAAACTTGCCTTTTTTTCTTTGTCTTCCACCTCTATAATTTTAGTTCCCGATTACACAGAGCCTCACGTAAATATCTGTCGTGAGATACCAAAACAAGCGTTCCAGAAAAACCACGTAAAGCAGCCTCTAACATCTCTATACTCTGATAATCCAAGTGTGTTGTAGGTTCATCAAAAATAAGAATATTAGGTTTATCCAACATCAGTCGAACTAACCTCACTTTTTGTTTTTGCCCTTCACTTAAAGTTTCTAGTTTACGATCAAAAAGATGCCCTTTAACATGCAAGGCACCTAATATCAGCCTAGCTTGCTCAGATTCACTATCTGAGAATAATTCTGCGATAGTTCGTTGGTTTAAATTCACATCCCAAAGTTGTGGTAAATAACCTAAGGTGCTACCTTTTGCCCATAAGACCGTTCCAGAAGAAGTGGCTCCACCCACCAATAGTTTGCCTAACAATAGTTTACCTAGCAATACTTTGATAAGTGTACTTTTACCAGACCCATTTGCACCAACAATTGCAAAACGTTCACCCCACGTGAGCGAAATAGAAACATTATCTAATACCTGATTATCGCCATAGCTGTAACTCAAGTTTTGTACAAGCACGCAGCTTCCTGAAGGTGTAGTAATTTCAGGAAACGAAATTGAGTAGTGTTTGTCTATGTGTGGTTTGGTTTCTTTTAAGGTTTTAATTCGATTAGTTATGCGCTCCTTTGCCAAGATGCCTCGTTTGTTTAAGCGTGCAGCTCGAGCCCCAATAAAGCCCTTATCCATCGCGCCAGATTTCTCCTTCTCCTTACGAGCACCCCAAATCTTATAGGTACGTTCAACTACTTCAAGTTTCGATATCTCACTTTCCAGTTTATCTTTTTGCTTAAGCTTTTGCTTAAATATATTGTCTTTAGTTTCACGAAATACCGTATAGTTACCTTGATACTCTCGAACAGTTCCGTGTTCTAATTCTAAAACCTTAGAAACCGTTTGGTCTAAAAACCACCTATCGTGTGAAACTATCAAACAAGCACCCTCAAAAGCACGAATCTTCTCTATTAAAAATAATATCGCGGCTTCATCAAGGTAATTAGTGGGTTCATCAAAAATCAGTAAGTCACTAGAACTAACAAACAAATTCACTAGCTTAAGCAACCGCCTTTCCCCACCTGACAATGCATGTACTGAGCGTTCTAAAATAGTTTTTTCAAACCCTAACGTAGTAAGCTCAATTTCAATACGACCAAGCAAATCAAAACCACCCAAATCAGTAAACTTCGCCATTACATCTGCGTAGTACATTGGGTCTGGTAAACCTTCAAGTTCAGCTTTTGCTATTTCATTATAGCATTCGGATAATTCAGTATGACTTTCTAGTAAAGCAGTTAGAACTGTTTCCTCTCCCCCAAGTTCGTCTTGTTGACTAAGCATGGCAATTTCACCTGAGTGAATCACTTCCCCATCACTAGCGACAAGGTTCTGCATAACTATATTCAGTAATGTGCTTTTCCCAATACCGTTGCGACCAAGTAGTGCTACGCAATCCCCATGATAAAGCGTCAGACTAACATCTTGAAATAAGGGGTCTATCATTCCTTCGTAATTAAAGGATAGATTTTTTAATTGTAAAACTAGCTCTTGACTAAAAGGCAAAACAATCTCCTAAAAACTACACCAAACTGTGTTTTGAAAAGCATATAGGTTCAATACCTAAAACCTCTAGGACTGAACATATTACGTATTATTTTTTTGATTTATAGGAAATTAAAGTAGCAAGGGAATAACCTCAGTAACAGTACATACGCTAGACAAATGAAAATCATCTTGAACTAGAAAAGACAAGTTCTTTTGAAGAAATCACTTTGGGAAGTTGAATGGCATGTTGAGATTAGTTGTTCATTGCTTCTTTAGTGTAGACCATCTTATTGCCTTAAGGCAAGTCTGCTATTCATATAACCGCTTTAACCTAAACGATGTAACCGCTGAAACTATGATTTTGGCTAAAATATTGTTAAACTATGTCCATAACAGATTCTTATCTTATCGAACTTTTAGCTAGCATTCACTAACAAACACAGGAGGCTTTGCCATGCCCAATTCATCTAAATTTATCCTCGCACTTGACCAAGGTACCACCAGTTCTAGAGCAATCTTGTTTGACCACAGTGGTAGTATTCGGGGTACAGGACAAAAGGAATTTGAGCAAATCTTCCCACAACCAGGCTGGGTTGAGCATAAGCCTGAAGAAATTTGGTCGAGTCAGATTGGTGTAGTAGCTGAGGCATTAGCCAATGCGGGGAGCTCGAGCTCAGGCGTACATACAGACGACGTCGCAGCAATTGGCATCACTAATCAACGCGAAACAACCTTAGTTTGGGATAGAGAAACTGGCGAACCTATCTACAACGCAATCGTTTGGCAAGACAGACGCACTGCACAATTTATAGATAGTTTAAAAGAAAGAGGTTTAGCCGACACCTTCCAAAAGAAAACAGGCTTAGTCCTCGATGCCTATTTTTCAGGCAGTAAACTTGCTTGGATTCTAGATAATGTTGAAGGAGCAAGAGCAAAAGCTGAAGCTGGCAAACTTGCCTTTGGCACAGTAGATAGTTGGCTTATCTGGAAACTAACAGGTGGCACAGTTCACGTAACAGATGTCTCTAATGCCAGTCGCACACTCATGTTCAATATCCACGAACTGAGTTGGGATGATGAACTCCTAAGCATCTTAAATATTCCTCGTAATTTACTCCCAGAGGTAAAGTCTTGCTCTGAAGTTTATGGCGAGGCAACCCATGACATAGTCAAAGGTGTACCCATTGCTGGCATTGCTGGCGACCAACACGCTGCAACTTTTGGTCAAGCTTGCTTTGAAGCAGGTCAAGGTAAAAATACTTACGGCACAGGCTGTTTTATGCTCATGAACACCGGTCAAGAAGCAGTGACGTCTCAAAATAATCTACTAGGCACAGTAGCTTGGCAAGTTGGTAACCAAACAACCTATGCACTTGAAGGTGGTGTATTTATAGGTGGTGCAATTGTGCAATGGTTGCGAGATGGTCTTGGCATCATCAAACACTCCAACGATGTTGAAGAATTAGCACTCAGCGTAGAAGACAATGGTGACACCTACGTAGTGCCTGCCTTTGCAGGTTTAGGCGCACCTCACTGGGATCAATATGCACGTGGCGCAATTATGGGGTTAACACGTGGTAGTAGTGCTGGCCATATAGCAAGAGCTGCCGTAGAAAGTATCGCTTACCAAAGTTACGACGTAGTAAAAGCTATGGAAGCTGATTCAGGCACACCCCTCTCAGAGCTTCGTGTAGACGGTGGCGCAAGCATGAACAATCTACTTATGCAGTTTCAAGCTGATATTTTAAATACACCTATAGTCCGTCCAAAAATCACAGAGACTACTGCGTTAGGCGCAGCTTATCTAGCAGGACTTGCCGTAAATTTCTGGCAAAACCAAGCTGAAATTGCTGCACAATGGGCAGAAGACAGACGCTTTGAACCAAATATGCCTAGTGAAGAGCGCGACAAATTGCTTGCAGGATGGGCAAAAGCTGTTGAACGCTCTAAAGCATGGGCAGATGCATAAACGTCTCCTTTTAAACGCTACTATCCACAAGAGCCTAACTGTTTAGGGTTATTACTGAAAAAGAGGAAACTGTAAGAAAACCTTGCGTTTTCGTATATTAAACTAGATTGTTATAGTTTAATTCTCCTACAATTTGTATACACGCTCACTTTCAGATATTTATTTTCTAGACCTTATCTTAATTAGCTTTATGATTTTGTTATGACTTTACAGTAGAAATAAGGGAATTCTATATGCGTAATACGCTTATCAGTAATACATCAATGAACTTCAAGACTGACTTTTTAAAAACATCTGCTTTAAGAATTCATCTAGTTTGTTTGTCTATCTTACTGCCTTTTACTATTAAACACATAATCGAGGGGCGTTATGATTCAGCCATTAGTAACTGTTTAATTTTCGCTATTGGTTCCTTTAACATTTGGTCAATTTTAAAAAGGAATCATTACTATAGCCGTCTTACATTGGCTGTTCTTTTACCTGTAGTCATCATTTCTTTATTACTCTCAATAAATAATCAAGGAATTATCGGGATATTTTCCTGCTATGCTGCCATGCTTAGCTTCTACTTTGTACTCCCTGAACGTCAGGCTTGGTTCGCAAATTTTGCTTTACTGTGTACAAGTTTACCACTCGCTTGGGTCACACTAGGAGCAAATGAAGCGATTAGCTTAGCGGCAACCCTAGTCTTAGTTAGTCTTTTTTCAGCTATTTTTGTTAATGTGATCTATGCCCAACAGAAAAAACTACACTTGCAAGCAGCAACCGATACACTTACAGGTTTATTTAATCGCACAATCCTCTACCAGACTCTTGAACAAGCAATAGAACAAAAAAAGCGTAAGAGTATTGATATGACGATTATTACTTTTGATATTGACCATTTTAAAGTTATTAACGATACTTATGGCCATGATGTTGGTGATGACGTACTTCAGCAACTAGGTACTTTGTTAAACCACCGAATTAGACGCTCAGATAGGGTGTTTCGACTTGGTGGTGAAGAATTCATGGTTTTACTTTTTGGTGCTGATTTAGAAGAAGGGCAAAATGTTGCCGAAGACCTACGTTCAATGATTGAGTCAACACCTTTCCTAGCACAGCATCCTGTTACTGTAAGTTTAGGAGTAGCTACACTGTTAGAAAATGAAACCTTAACTGAATGGGTAAAACGAAGCGATGAACACCTTTATATTGCTAAGTCTAGTGGACGAAACAAAGTTATCTATCAAAATACTATGAATAATTTAGACGCTTCAGCCCCTATGGGTGCTATTGTCGTCAATTAAGTCATCATCCTGCACATTCATTACTAAACGTTTTCCTGCTCTAAACTCATCAGATACCTAGCACTCGGTTCATCTATAATTAAAGTATTCAAATAGCCTCCATGTAATGCCGCAAGCAAGCCTTGGACTTTACCACTACCTGCCACCACACAAATTGCGTGTTTTGCAGTTTTAAACTGCTGTAAATCTGGACCGCTAGCTCGAGCGTTGATTGGAATATCCAAATAGCTGCCATCGGCACGAAAGAATACAGTAGCAATGTCTCCAACAGCTTTTTCTTTACGTAACTCTTTCAAATCTTGGTTTTCTAAATAATCACCTTCATAAAGATGACTCGGTAAACCAGAAGCAGTAGCACCGATACTATAAAGATAAATATCAGCTCTTTTTTGTAAATCTAAAATCCGACCAATACTACGTTCTTTCCAAAGTGCGGCTTTCGTTTCTTCAAAATCAAAAAAACTTGGTACAGGAAAAGGATGTATCTTCGCCTTATAGTTATCAGCAAAACGGCGTAAAATTTCAGAAGAGTAAGATATGCCTGCATCATGCGTATTCCCCGAACCATTTAACTGCACAACTTGCAAATCTATTAACGGTTTTAATTGCAAATATTTAGAAATATTACTTACAGTATTTCCCCAAGCAATCGCAAGTATTTTCGCTTTAGAAATAATTGTATTAAGATACACCGCAGCCTCCATACTTACTCGATTTAAACATTCAGCATCTGTTGCTGATTCTGAAACACTCACGACTTGAACCTTCTTCAAGGCAAAACATTGTTTTATGTCTTGTTCTAAACTAGCTAATTCAGCGTCAGGATCAAGAATGCGAATTTCAACAAGACCCTGCTCTTTAGCATAGCTAAGTAAACGAGACACCTTTGAACGAGATAGCCCTAATTCATCCGCAATAGCTTGTGTTGTTAGCTCTTGATAATAATAAAGCCTTGCAACTTTGATTGCATCTCTCTGCTTAAGTTGCTTAAGTTGTTTAGTTTGTTTAGTTGGCTCGCTCACAACACCTCTTTATTTCTTCAGTCTAAACCTCTATGCACAAACGTGCAACAGTATTGATGAATATGTGCATCAGCTATACAATACATTTGTAAATAAGGTTATTGAGCAATAACTACAAAAAAAGGATGTTTAACCGACTATGAACAGACAAGAGCAAATCGAGCAGTTAAAATCTACAGATTTTGATGTATGCATCATCGGTGGTGGTGCCACAGGTACAGGCGTAGCTTTAGATGCTGCAACTAGAGGATTAAAAGTTGCTTTGATTGAGCGTGATGACTTTTCCGCAGGTACGAGTAGTCGCTCAACTAAGCTCATTCACGGTGGTGTGCGCTACTTAGAGCAAGCTGTTAAGAAGCTAGACCGTAGTCAATTCAACCTTGTACGTGATGCGCTAAAAGAACGCTCTGTGCTGATTAAAATTGCACCACATCTTGCAAAACCTCTTGCACTTGTTACACCGCTCTATCATCTGTGGCAAGTTCCTTACTTTATGACTGGGCTCAAACTCTATGATCGCTTAGCCGGTAAATCAAACCTTGCACCAAGCTATTTTGTAAGTTCAAAAGAAGCTGTTTCCCGCTTTCCCATGCTCAAAAAAGAAGGCTTAAACGGTGGCGTTGTCTACTACGACGGTCAATTTGA
>CALHRJ010000566.1 GCA_938038395.1 uncultured Deinococcales bacterium
AGTGCAAAAACAGTTTTAGACATAGGCTGTGGTGCAGGCAACAACACCCTTAAACTTCTACAAAATCTCAATCCACTCGATTGCGATTTGATTGATCTAAGCCAGCCTATGTTAGATAAGGCAGCCGAGCGAGTTGGCGCAGTTACTTCTGGGCGAGTGCGAACCTTTCAAGAAGATATTCGTACTGCACCCTTAGAAGATGGTTCTTATGACATCATTTTAGCTGCGGCAGTGTTGCACCATCTTAGAGATGAAGAGGATTGGCGCGCAACCTTTCAAAAGATTTATGACTTAACTGCGGTTGGTGGTAGCTTTTGGATTACGGATTTGGTCAGCCATGAAACGCCTGTTGTCCATGACATGATGTGGCAGCGCTATGGTGAGTATTTAGAAACTTTGGATATGGGGGCTATAAGTGGAACTGAGTATAGAGAAAAGGTAGTTGCTTACATAGACAAAGAAGATTCACCTCGTCCATTGACCTTTCAACTTGATTTATTGCGAGAAGTTGGCTTTAGTTCCATTGATGTGTTGCACAAAAATTCTAACTTTGCTGCTTTTGGTGCTATAAAGTCTTAATCCATTCTTAGCTTTACAACTAGAGTGTGGATGGGTGTATCCGCATTTTAGGGGAGTAATATAGATTTAGGCTAAATACTTTGAATATTTAATGCGGACACACCTTAGAATTTTTTCCGCTTTGCTACAAAAATGTCTTAACTAGTACTGTATCCTGAGGTATCCCTTAGATTTCGAACGCACCCAGTGTGGATTAATATATAGTGCTTGATAATCTAGAATGGTAAACACTTGTTTGTTGCGTCTGTGACGTATTTAACATTCATTTGAAAGTGTTGAAAATACTCAACCAATAGCGTTGATGCCTAGCTATACTTTGGGCAGAATGACGCAGCTAAACGAAGCTTTTACTGACTCTTTTGCACTTGATGCATCTTTACAAAATGCGGATACGATATCCATTCGTGAGGCCTCGAGCCTCCTTGAAGTTTCCCCAGCAACGGTACGTAATTGGCAGCGTCATGGTTATTTAAGTACAACTGCAAAACCACATGTGGCACGTAGAGAAGTTCTCTCACTAAAGAAAAGGCTCATAAGCGGTGAGCTTGATAGGCTGCAAAAGCGTGCGAATAAAAAGCAGGCTGGTGGCAGTTTTGTACCAGATGAAATGGTGATGTCGCTAGAGTTTGGGGTGGGGCTCGGGCGCATCCTCAGCCACATTAAAAGCCATTCACTCGCAATTGAGGCGTCACTCTGTTTACTAGCTTTAAAACTCTGCACACTTCAACAAGATGCAGTATTAATAAATAAAGCTGAGCCTTTAAAGCTAAAAAGCTATAGCGGTTGGCAAAGACAAGCGCTAAAAAATGAAGTATCTATTTGGCTACAAGACGTAAAACTGCTAAAGGCTGGAACAAAAAAATATAAAGCTTATGTAGAACTTCTTGATTTACTGACAGAAGTACATCAAGCCGATACTTTAGGTGTTATCTATCAGTCTCTACTTGCGACTGGCGAAAAGTCAAAACTTGGTTCTTACTACACACCACAGGATATCATTATTGATATCTTAGAATCCTACGGTGAAAGTAAGGGAACCCTGCTTGACCCGTGTTGTGGAACTGGGCATTTTTTACTAACCGCCGTAGCTTGTGGCTATCAAACGCCTGAACATCTTATGGGCTTTGATATTGACGCAGTATCCGTTAAGATTGCTCGACTTAATTTACTTTTTGCTTTTCCCGACAAAGACTTCGTACCAAAAATATATAACCTAGATACACTTGCTGCCAAGACTCAGCAACTACCCGAAACGATTGATTTAATTGCCACAAATCCACCATGGGGTGCGGTCAATAAGAGTGCGGTCAACAAGAGTGTGGTCAACAAGAGTGTGGTCAATAAGAGTGCAGTTAATAAGAGTGCTGTGAATAAGGGTTTTGCAAATACAGCAAGTCAAGAAGATATTTTTGCTTGTATTCAATCAGGTGAGTCCTTTTCTTACTTTTTACTTAAGTGCATAAGTATGTTGGAAGAGGGCAAATGCTTATCTTTTATTCTTCCTGAGTCATTTCTAAATGTAAAACAACATGCAGATATTCGTAAATATATTTTAGATAACTGTACAGTTTTGGGTGTTCAGCATTTGGGTCGTCGATTTAAAGGTGTTTACACACCAGTCATTCGTTTAGACTTACAGAATACAAAAGCAACTAAAGATAGCTATTGTGCAATTTCTGTTGCTAGGGATAGTTACAAGGTTTTACAATCTCGTTTCGCGAATAATCAGCACAAGTGCTTTGATATATTCCTAAGCCCGAGCGATGAGTCAATCATTCAAGCTTTCTATGCTAAACCACATACCAATCTAAAAGATAAAGCTGATTGGGCACTCGGCATAGTTACGGGAGATAATAAAAAACATATCTCAACTGTTTGTGGAAATGGTATGGAAGCGATCATTACGGGTAAAGATATTCAAGCCTATAGACTTGGAGCTGCTCAGAAATTTACGCACTATGAGCAAGGTAAGTTCCAACAAATTGCGCCGATGCCTAAATATAAGTCAGGCGAAAAGCTCATCTATAAGTTCATCTCTAAACGTCTTGTTTTTGCTTATGATGATCAGCAGCACCTTACACTCAATAGTGCAAATTGCTTGATTCCACAATTACCAAATATGCCGATTAAAGTTTTGCTGGCATTACTAAATTCTAAAGCTTATCAGTTCTTTTTTGAAAAGAGCTTTCACACGCATAAAGTGTTGCGTGGTGACTTAGAAGCATTACCCCTTGTTCTTTTAGGTGAGGCTGAACAGTCACAGGTTACTATTTTGGTTGATGAAATATTGGAAAGTGAAGATTGTGATGTGTCTGGTGCTAAACATGCCATTGATACAATCGTTTATAAGGCATTAGAATTATCGACCGAAGAAGTTTTGCAAATAGAGCAAAACTAAATAAAATGATAAAACCCTATATTATAATAGCCAAATCAAGATATTGCTTGTCTAGTATTATCTTGTTTACTTAGGTTGTTTTAAGCCAAGCCAGCGACTGTGGTCCTGTGGATTCTCTTTTGCTTTATGCTGCCTGAGAGCTGCAGGTGTCATGTGTTCAAGACTAATTGCAGTTGCTTCGATGTCCTTGAGCAAAAAGTAAGCAAGATTTGGAATGCATAGCTGATCGTCTTTAAGTACTTGTGCTTCGTGCACAGCACTATAGCTAAAACAAGGATCGTCTTGCAAAAGTGTAGGTACGACAACAACAGTAGATTTTGCAGAACTGTTATGTAAGGCTTCAGCAAATTTGTAGTGCGTTTCTTGCTGTATGTATTCTGGTGTTGAGTGTAAAAATAAATTCTTATCTTCAAATCGATCAAGAATGACATACCAAGGCACCGTTGCCTCATTGAAGAGCTTTTCTAAACCGCTGATCGCTTCTGGGTTTAGCTTCCTTTTACCTGCTAAGGAAAGAATAACTGCAGTACACTCTTGAAGTGTGCTACGAAGATAGGCTGAACCCAGTTTGTTTTCACAAACAAGTAACATGGGGTTTGAGTTGAGTATTTTACTACTTTCACTCACCGCTTTGACGACATGCCCAAGCTCGAGCCCTTGCTCGATTATCTCAAGAACCACTGCACCTTCACCGATTACGCCTATTACTTGCTGACTCATAGATACCAGTCTAATGCTTTATTCCTAAAAAGAAAAGTAAGCAGTTTACATATTGAATTCACAGCAAGCATTTATGAGTAGTTTCCGAATATTTAGGTGTGAGGTAAGTTTACTTGATTTGCTTATATCCATCACAATTGCTGGACTCGGTATGATTGGTGATTTAACAGGGTTTTCTTAGGGTTTTGTCAGTTTAAACTAGCCATAAAACACCATAATTTTGCCATGAATAAGCTATTAAGAGCTTTCTTTCCTATTGATGCATATTTTCGTCTAACATTTATTCTGGAAGCAGAAGGGACTGACTTAATAGGGATTGTTAAGTGATGGCTTTCAGAACGTTAGAACTAAACATCAGCCTTTGGGGGCTAGAAGGTCGTTTGTATGGCAATTATTTCAGTAGTAGAAGACAGTCCAGCAATGGCAAAATTGATAGAATTAAAACTTAAGTCTCAAGGACACGAAGTTACCCACTATCCAGATGGCCAGCTTGGTTTTGATGGTGTTGTTAATGACCCACCTGAAATTCTTGTCTTAGATGTTGATTTACCTTACTTAAATGGTTTTGAAGTTGCCCAGAAAATTCGTGAACACAAGCTTAAAGCTATTAGTCAATTGCCAATTCTTATGCTCACTGGTCGTAGCGATGTGCAAAGTCGTGTCCGTGGCTTAGAATATGTCGATGATTACTTAAGTAAACCTTTTAGTCCGGATGAGCTTATTGCTCGGGTTAAGGCACTTCTTAGACGAAGTGAATTTAGCAAAAGTAGCGATAAAAATGATGGTGGTGCGGTCAACATTAAAGTGCGTCAGGTAAGAGCACTTCATGGTGATACAATTGGACAATACACCGACCTTGAGGAAATTGGTAAAGGTGGTATGTCTATTGTTTATAAAGCTTTAGATACCGTTTTGAACCGTCATGTTAGCTTAAAGTTTTTTACAGACCTCAGCGATAATCAAGACTTAAAAGAACGCTTTATGCGAGAAGCAGAAGCTGCTGCGATTTTGAATCATGGCAACATTTGTAATGTGTATACCGTTGATGAAACAGAAGAAGGACACCCTTTTATGGTGATGCCTTTTTTAGATGGTGAAAATTTAGAAGAGTGTCTTCGTAAAGGACCCCTTAAGTTTAAAACCAGCATAAATTATATACGTCAGATTGCACGTGGACTTGCTAGTGCTCATAAGCAAGGTATTGTGCATAGAGATGTAAAGCCAGCCAATATATTTATTACAAAACAAGGTACAGTTAAATTGCTTGATTTTGGGGTGGCACAGTGGCACCGCAATGCACATCAGCAGCGATTAACTCAACCAGGTTCGATGGTTGGTACGGTTAGTTATATGGCACCAGAACAGGTGCTAAGCCAAAAGGTTGATGCTAGGGCAGATATCTGGTCGTTTGGTGCGGTTATGTTTGAGATGCTTAGTGGAGTTAAACCTTTTGCCAATACAGGTAATATTCTCGCAACCATTAATGCCATTGTTCACCAGCCTGTTCCTGATATCGAAGATTACATGCCAATTGTTACGCCTGAAGTAAAACGTCTTTTTGAAAAGACACTTTGTAAAGATCCCGCAGGACGCTACAACAATACTTTAGAAATCCTAAGAGAACTAGATATTGTGAACAAAAACCTTTTGACACAACAAGACTTAGACACGAGTTATGCTAGTGTGAACAACGAAAACTTTCTTAGTGGTCAAGATATATCCGAAGCAATTAGACGCTTTGAAGAAATGACTATGATTGAGTAATTGATTGCGTAAGTAATCTTTCAGGTTAATGTTAGTTGCTTTTACCGATACATTTTAAGTAGGGTGTATGACAAGGCTTATGAAACTTTGTCAACTGGTTTTTATTACCGTTCTATTGTGTGTCAACTATGGTTTTTCCCAAGATGCTGGAAAAGCTCAACCTGTTGATTTACTCCAACTGAGTCAAGGTTTAGGTTTGTTGCCTAGTGATTTTGTAACGGTTTCAATCGCTGGTAATCCTCGTATAACTTCGGATTTTTCGGCGCAACCTATTACTAATCAAGTTCAACTAGTACTGATTGAATTTAGCGATCTTAATTGCGGTTATTGTATTCGCTTTCATAAAAATACATTGCCAAGTATGTTGAGTGCATTTGTTGAAACTGGGCAAATCGATTATGTTTACAAAGACTATGTAAGCATAGGGGGAGAACCATCTAGAAACTCAGCATTGGCACTACGATGTTTGCATGAAGAGGTTGGCGAGGATATATACTTTGATGTTTTAGCAAAGTTCTATGCCAGCCCAGGAAGACATGGGCTCGAGCGCCTCTTCAATATCATGACTAACGATTTGGTCAATACACAATTGCTCAGTGAAGCGCGTATAAGCAACATCCGTGAGTGCATCCAAACTCAAAAATACTTTGAAACCCTGAATCTAGAAACAATGCAAGCTGAATCAATCGGAGTAGTAGGCACCCCAGTTTTTGTTATAGGTGTCGAAACAAAACAAGGTGTAGTTCAAGGCATTCTATTGCCTGGCTATTTGCATTATGAAACTTTAGAAGAACAACTACAAAATTTCCAAACAGCACTACAATAAAAACCAAAACCACACCTAGAACTATAGCCCCCTTTATTAATGGGGGACGGTTTAAGTAAGACAATGAACGAAGTGAGCGGGGGGATTTGTCAAAAGCATCCTAAAAGCTCTAGTAATACTTAGCCATTCACTAAAAAATGTCATTCTGAGCGAAGCGAAGAATCTCTGTCAGGTACATAAAAAACGAGATTCTTCATTGCACTTCGTTACATTCAGAATGACATGAATTATGCCTATCAATCAATTTTTCAGTGTGTTTATTCACTCGAAAGCACAGCAAGGAAAGCTTCTTGTGGTACTTCAACCGTACCAAGCTGTTTCATTCTTGCCTTACCTTTTTTCTGCTTCTCAAGAAGTTTCTTCTTACGAGATATATCTCCCCCGTAGCATTTGGAAAGAACATCTTTACGGAAAGCACGTACTGTTGCCCTTGCCAGAATCTTGCCACCAATCACTGCTTGAATGGGCACTACAAACATCTGGCGAGGGATCACTTCTGCCATTTTATCTACAATGCGTCTACCAAGATCATAAGCTTTGTCTCTATGAGCGATGATTGCCAGAGCATCAACTTTTTCGTTGTTTACAAGAATGTCAATCTTAACCAAGTGACCTGGACGGTACTCAAGTGGTTCGTAATCCATACTTGCGTAGCCACGGCTTAAAGATTTTAGCTTGTCATGAAAGTCATACAAGATTTCACCGAAAGGCACTTCGTATTTAACCTCAACACGGTGACCGTGGTAAATCATGTTTTTCATGAAGCCACGACGCTCTTGGAGCAAGCCCATGACTGAACCGACATATTCTTCTGGAACATAGACAGTTAGGTCCACAAAGGGTTCCATGATTTTTTCAATCAGGGTTGGGTCTGGTAGTTCTGCTGGGTTTTGCATCATGAAGCTTGTGCCGTCGGTTGTGAAGACTTCGTAGATAACTGCAGGTGCAGTAGCAATCAGAGTCTGGTCGAATTCGCGCTCGAGCCTTGCCTGTACAATATCTGCGTGCAAAAGTCCTAGGAATCCACACCTAAATCCAAAGCCAAGCGCAGAAGAGGTTTCTGGCTCAAAGGTAAAAGCAGCATCATTCAAACTAAGCTTTTCAAGTGCTTCACGTAGCTTCGGGTAATCTTCGCTGTCTGTTGGGTAAAGTCCAGAAAATACTACAGGACGAGTTGGTTTAAAGCCAGCAATGGCGTCACCTGTAGGATTGTTTTCCAAAGTGATGGTATCGCCCACTTGGGTATCTTCGATTGTTTTAATTGAAGCTGTGAGCCAACCTACTTCGCCAGCGCTCAAAGTATCAGCAACTGTGAGTGCAGGGGCAAAGTAGCCCACCTTATCTACTTCGAAGCTTTGACCAGTACTAACAATCTGGATGATGTCACCCTTTTTAACCGTACCTTCAAACACACGAATATAAGGAATAACACCTTGATAGATGTCATAAATCGCGTCAAAGATTAGGCAACGTAGAGGAGCCTTAACATCGCCACTAGGCGCAGGTAAATGATTAACAATGCCTTCAAGTACCTCTGCAACATTTTCACCTGTTTTTGCGCTGACAGGCACAGCATCATCCGCAGGAATGCCAATGACATCTTCAAGTTCATCTTTTGCACGCTGAACGTCTGAATTTGGCAAATCAATCTTATTCATGATTGGCAGCACTTCAAGGTCATTATCAAGCGCTAAGTAAGCATTTTGAATTGTCTGCGCTTCGACCCCTTGCGATGCATCTACAATCAGCAGCGCACCCTCACAAGCACGAAGCGAGCGAGATACCTCATAGTTAAAGTCAACGTGTCCGGGGGTGTCAATCAGGTTGAACATGTAGTCTTTGCCATTGCGAGCAGTGTAGTACAAGCGTACTGCACTGGCTTTAATGGTGATGCCACGTTCTTGTTCCAGGTCTAATTGGTCCATGCGCTGATCACGATTATCGCGGTCAGAAACGCTTTGGGTTAGCTCGAGCAATCTATCGGCAAGGGTTGATTTGCCGTGATCGACGTGTGCGATGATTGAAAAGTTTCTAATTTCCACAGATAGTATCCAGTTTAGTGCAGTTATTTAAAAGA
This sequence comes from uncultured Deinococcales bacterium, assembly GCA_938038395.1. Taxonomy (GTDB): domain Bacteria; phylum Deinococcota; class Deinococci; order Deinococcales; family Trueperaceae; genus CALGZD01. Next base: position 8,365 of record CALHRJ010000566.1, read on the forward strand.
TGAGCGTAAAGCTATCTAAAATTTTATCAAAATGTTAATTACGAGCAAGTGATTTACTTAAGTTAATTATCTCAAAAGATACAAGCATATTTTTGTAGCGTAGCGTAAAAAATTGCTAAGGCGCATCTTCGTTTCTCACTCTAATAATTGGCAGAGACTAGTAGTATTCACCAATCGAGAATGCGCCCATTATAGCGTTATTTGATGAGTAACATTGGGCGCTAGAAGGATATTTCAGCCTTTTGAACAAAGTTAATCATGGCTGAACTGGTATAATCATTCAATTTGAAAGTATTTTGTTGAAAGTGGGAATATGCTAACTAATCTATTCATCATTGCTATCGTGGCTATTCAAACTTTAGTGCCTATTTGGGCGACAATTCGAGTTATGAAACGAGATGACTACTCAGCACAGACTAAAAATTATCGAGTTATTTTAGCTTGGATAGTTCCTTTTAGTGCCGTTGTGATAGTGATTGTTTCGTATTTTGATAAGCCTAAAAAAAAGAAAAAGAGACTAAGGCTTTAGACAAGTAAGCGTTAATCACAACCATGTGGATGAAGTATGGTTCAAAATAGTAATCAGCGCATAGACGTAAAACGGTGCTATAATAGAATCATATTTTTTAGAGGTGGTTTCTAAATGCGTCTTGGACCTATGGGTTTTCCTGAAATATTCTTTATTGCGATTATTTTTCTAGCACTTCCAATTTGGGCAACTGTTGCTACACTTAGGCGAATTGATTTTTCGCTCACAAATAAGATATTGCTTGTTGCTTTATCTTGGATAGTTCTTTTTGCTGGTCCATTAGGTGTGATCGGACCTATATTGACATTGGTAATTATTTATTTTAACAAACCAACAGAACATAATCGTTTAGAGGAATAGTTTCAAAAAAGAATTGGCTAAGATGACTGATAAAGAGTTTGAAAAGTGGGAACAAGAACGTGATATAGGACAAGAGATTCTTGATGGTCTTAAAGATATTAAAGCTGGTAAAACTGGACGCA
>CALHRJ010000567.1 GCA_938038395.1 uncultured Deinococcales bacterium
AACATGACTATGACATTTATCTTTCAATTTAGTATTACTAAGTACTATAGGATTTACCAGATAATATCCAATCTAATTTAGTATAGTTATGTCGCACCTTTGATTTTCTTTGTAAACAATTTCCTACATCAATATATGTCAATGATTAGTTCAAAAAGTATAGAATCTGCTAGCGATTTACAAATCGTTGTCAGTTATACAGATCAAGACTCAAGGCTCCAAGCAGAGCAGCTTGCGGTCTCGTTAGGGCTCGAGCTTCATGAATTCCAATACCTAACGGAGTCTACCATAAAGAGTATCGATTTTCTATTGCTATATAAAAATGATGGGTTATGGCTAAAAGAAATTGCTAGTGGCTCTCAAATTCAAGTTGATTTTAATAGTATCAATAAATCACGGCTCAGTAAAAAATTACAACTTGCCAAAGCAATCGGTCTTAAGTCAGGACGACCAAGTGTTTTGGATGCGACAGCGGGTATGGGTCGAGATGCTTACTCATTAGCTGCATTAGGCTGTAGTGTAACAATGATTGAACAATCAAAGGTTATTGCTGCATTACTAAAAGATGGCTTAAAGCGACAGCATCAAAGTGAGATAGCAATTATCGAAGCAATGTCCCTGCAAGAAGGGAATGCTGTAGAACTTATTCCAACATTACAAGTTCACGATGTTATTTACCTTGACCCCATGTTTGAAGATAGAGCTAAACAAGCTTTACCAAAAAAGGAGATGCAAATGTTCCGTAAACTGCTGGGGCATGATGATAAAGTTGATGAGCTCTTTGAAGTTGCTTTAAAACATGCTGCAAAGAGAGTTGTGGTTAAACGTCACCGAACTGCCAAACCGCTTTTGGATAAAAAACCACATGCCGAACTCACAGGCAAGCAAACTAGATTTGATATCTATTTGACATAACGCTATTTCTAAATATATAGGCTGAAATAATGATACTTAAAGACTTTGAAAATATAGTTGGACACCATTGTTCATCCTCCGCAATCCGCAGTTTACTTGCTTTTGATGGCTGTCCACTATCTGAGGCAATGTGTTTTGGTTTGGGGAGTGGTTTGGGTCTCTTTTACAGTATTGAGGAGAAGCCAACCGAAGCTTTGCCCTCAAGACGGTTTAATGGTCGCGCCCCTAATTTAGAAGGCAATTTCTTTGAGCTTTTCGAAGAACCTTTGGATTGGTTCAAAACTTGGCAGCCTGAACAAGTGACCCAGGTTTTAGCACAGCAGCGACCTTTAATAGCCCAAACAGATATCTTTGGCATTCCCTACTATGACGATGTTCATTTTACAGGTCATGGATTATTGGTTGTTGGGGTAGAGGATAATAATATCTATACAGCAGATATTGCTGCTGAAGGTTTTTTAAAAATGTCGTTGGATGACTTTAAAACTAGCCTTGATGTTGATATGCCACCCATGTTGTCTAAGTATCAATACGCCGTTGCACCAAAGCTAGACAGTTTAAATAATTTGGGGCAAGCAGATTTAGATGACAAAGTTTTGCAGGCGTTGGCGAAGACCGTCTTGTATATGCTCGAGCCCCCCTCGAGCTTTGAAGGCATCGCTGGACTAATAGCCTTTGCCTACGACCTTCCAAATTGGAAAACCCTTCCTGACCGTAGTTGGACCGCACGTTTTACGTACCAATCCATAGAAAAACGAGGTACAGGTGGCGGAAACTTTCGTTATCTCTTTGCTGATTTTCTGGAAGAGAATAAGAGTTATTTACAATGCGAAGATGAAGTCATAGCAGGTTTTAGAGATGTAGCTTTGTTATGGACGAAGGTGGCACAGAGTTTTAAAACCATTGCTTTTGAGGAATCTGAAGCTCAGGTAGATGAACTATTGTCGCAAACACAACAACAACTTGAATTTTTAGCCGTAAGTGAACAGCAATTATTCGAGCATTTATACGTTTTGATTCAGAGAAAAGTTAGCTAGGCGTATGGATTCTTAATTAAGGTCATAAAATTGCAATAAAAATATCACAAGCAAGAAAATCGTGAAAACTTTCACTAACTTATTCATTCTTCCCAAAATTATGATATTTTCTGCCTGCTTTACAGTTTTTGCCCCGTTTGCAATAGACCTAATGCTTGTTAAGATAGAGCTATGCAAGAACACACCACTGCTAGTTCCATGCCAATACCATCAGCAACACCAAAAGACGCTAAAGTACTATGTGCTATGTCGGGTGGTGTGGATTCATCACTTGCTGCTGCCTTGCTGATAGACCAAGGTCATGACGTTTACGGCGCAATGATGCGCTTTTGGCCCGATGACCGAAAGGCAGGGCAGTTTGACATCTGTTGTAGTCCAGATGCAGCACACGACGCACGCCGAATTGCACATAGTTTAGATGTGCCGTTTTATCTAGTTGATTACCGTGACGAATTTGAAGAAGTGGTGATAGACCCATTCACTAAAATTTATGAATCAGGGCAGACCCCAAACCCATGCGTGTGGTGTAATCGTGAAATTAAGTTTGGTGCTTTGCTCAAAAAAGCCTTTGCACTAGGTTGTGAGTATTTGGCGACTGGGCACTATGTTAAGCGTGTCATAGGTAAAGAAGGTGTAGAGCTTCACCGTGGGGATGATGATAACAAAGACCAAACCTACTTTTTATGGGCGCTGAAAAAAGAACATGTACCGCATTTACTATTCCCTTTGGCAGAACTCACCAAAGATGATGTGCGTAAAGAAGCAGAATCAAGAGGTTTTGCTGTAGCCTATAAAAAATCTTCACATAGTTTGTGCTTTTTGTCTGGCACTGCAAAAGATTATTTACAAGAATATACAAAGCCGAAGCCTGGTCCAATTATTGATGCGAGTGATAACTTTAAAACCATTGGTGAACACCAAGGCATTCAGTTTTATACAATTGGTCAGCGAAAAGGCTTAGGACTTTACCACTCACACTTGGAAAGGTTTGTGCTCGAGCTCAAGCCCAATATAAACGCAGTCATTGTTGGCACGCATGACCTTTGCTTTAGCCGAGAGTTGCAAGCAATCAAAGCAAACTTCTTAACAGATAATTTACCAGATCGTGTCTACGCCCAAACACGTTACCGTCAAAAGCCTATGGCAGCGAAGCTCGAGCGAACGGGCGAGACTAGCTTTTCCTTGCTCTTTGATGAACCTATTTTGGCTATCGCTAAAGGTCAGTCAGCAGTTATCTATGACAACAATCGTTTACTTGGTGGTGGCGTAATTTCCGAAGGTCTAAGCGTCATGCCCGAAGAAGCAAGTCCAGAATAGTTGAAGTTCTGTATAAATTAGTTTCAAATCTGTTTCAAATCATTATGCTGCCACAAGGTGCTAAGTATATTTCGAGCTGTTACTTTCAAGTGCTAGTGGATGCTGATGAGCAAAAGGTTTTAAATGGCTATTTTTATCGTAAAATGAGTGAAGTTTGAGAAATGTAACTTTGGCTGTAAGTCTAATGTGTGATTTACTATTATAAAGTTCAATCAGTGTTGCCTAAATAGTTTAGTGATTCTCAAGTAGCCACAACCTACTTAGGTGAGACTTAAAGATGGGGTGCCATAAGCATGATGAGTCCTAGTATTCTTTTACAAGACGATAGTGCTGAAGAAGTTAGTGACATATTAGATGATTTTATTCGAAGCTGTCATCTAAATTATGCGATGATTTGCGATAATCAAGGCTTCGTGTTGATGTTTGAGTCTGCCATTTGGGCGCCTGAGGCACCACCAATCGATTCTTTAGCAGCGCTGATTGTTTCAAACTATGCTGCCAATGATGCCATCGCAAAGTTACTTGGGGATGAAGATTTTACTGAAAGTATGCAAAAAGGTGCAACAAGTGGAACATTTATCGAAAAAATCAATCCTAGACTACTGCTGGTTGCAATCTTTTCAGACACCACATCGCTTGGAAGAACCAAAATGAAAAGCTCCCAACTAATAGCTCCACTGTCAGAACTGGTCAAAGAAAGTGATCGCAAAGATATCGATATAACTAATGAGTGGGGTGAAATCAACACATTAATGGTTGATAAGCTTTTTGAGGGGAAACTATGAGTACGATCAATGCAGCAAAACGCGAAATAAATTTTAAACTCGTTTACTATGGCCCAGGTTTGTCTGGTAAGACAACTAATCTGAAACAGATTTTTAAACATGTTCCTGCGGAATCTCGTGGTGATATGGTTACTGTGGACACTGAAGAAGAGCGTACGCTGTTCTTTGACTTTTTGCCTTTAGAGCTTGGCGAAGTTGGCGGTTTTAAAAGTAGGTTGCACCTTTATACAGTACCTGGACAGGTTTTTTACAATGCTAGTCGTAGGTTAATTCTACGAGGCATAGATGGCGTGGTTTTTGTTGCTGATTCAAGCCCAACACGCTTAAGAGCAAATGCCGAATCTTTTAGAAACCTACGTGAAAACTTAGCAGAATATAAAATCGCACTTGAGGATATCCCTCATGTTATTCAAGTGAATAAACGTGATTTGCCTGATGCGTTGCCTATGGAAATGATTCAAGATGTACTAGACCCTGAGCGCAAGATTGATACTTTTCAAGCTGTTGCAACGGATTTTCAAGGTGTGTTTGAACCTTTCAGAGCTGTATCACAAAAGATTTTTAATAAGTTTGCAGAAGTTGCTGTTTAGTTAAAAAATAAATATTTTTCAACAGCGACTATGTTGAATATGACTAAACCAAGTGTTCGCTGCTTGGAAGCTTTTGAAACTAGTATTTAAGAATGCCATAGGGTTCTACTAGTGCTATTAAAGAACGGATAGTTGAAAAAGTTTCTCTTGATTTGTTACGTTATAACTACATACTCTGATTCTGTAAGTGTTAGCGAACAACCTCAACTACTGCCTAGCTTACATTGATACTACCTAGCTTACATTGATCGATACGTTCAGGTTCATGTATCAGTGCTTGATAAGCACACTCTTACTGTCAATCGCACTTCACACTTAGGATTGCCATTACTCCACGTATCTTTATGCTGTACCAGTTTGTACCTCAGGATTGCTACTGTTGAATCACAAGCCAAGGCTAATAAAGTTCTTTTGGATTTCATTCGTAATCTTTTTGGTGAGGTAGGAAGCACAAACTCATTCAATTTGAGTTTAAACAACCGTGTTGTTATAAAATAGCAATCAATAGTCGATACTTTTTTAAATCTGAAACTATCTGCTTCATAATTTTTGAAAACTGTTTGAGTTGAAGCTAAAGACCTTTCAAAGTTTGGGATTATGCTTAAAATAAGCATAAAACTTCGCTCCGAAAGGTCTTCGTTAGCTTCTTGACACAAATATATGGTATTTATAAAGCAGTTATTGTATTACATTCAGGTAATTTTACAGTTCTTAAAGTGTCCGTTTTTAAATGATTGGAGTGGATTTTGTGTTCATCATTAAGGTTATTTTGCAACTTTTGCTTGTTGCTGCTTTTGCTTACTTTGGTGTTTTAAAAATTACAGGTGCAGACCAAATGAAGCAGAGCTTCAAAAAGTTTGGGTATAGTGACAGGTTTATGAAAATCACAGGTATACTTGAAGTTTCTGCTGCTGTTTGCTTGCTTTTAGGTCTTTTGTTACCTTGGTTTACTAATCTCGGTGGATTGATGATTATTGGTATAACCTTTGGTGCAATCTACACGCATATTGTTAAGGAAAATAGTTTGAAAGAAGCGCTTCCTGCCTTTGTGATGGCAATTGTTACAAATGTAGTTATGCTTATACACGTTTTTAGATAATCAAAATTAATAGCATTTGCTTTGCAAAAAAAGAGGTGATTCCTATTGGAATCACCTCTTTTTTTGTTTGATAACGAAGAAGGATGTTAGTTCAATTGAAATGCTTGGATGGTATAGGCGACTTCATCATCTGCTGCATTGACATTGCTATCTAAGAAAATTGAAGTTGGAAAGCCATAGTTTACATCGTATTCTGCTTGGACAGATGCAATATCACTTTGAGAAAACTGTAATGCAAATTGCATGAGTTCATCTAAAGTTGGTACGCTCTGAACCACTTCAGTTGAAGCATTACTTTGGTTATCAGTAAAAATCGCACTACTAATTACGCCATTTTGTACTGTGACATATAGGGGGCGGCGATAAACTTCTGGGCAGCGACAATTTCTGGTTATAAGGTAGCTGTAGTTAACTGCACCTAGTCTTTGCCAAACACCAATTGGCGTGTTTGCTGGGTATATTGAACTGTTTGTGACCGAGTTATTTGTGACCGAGTTATTTGTGACCGAGTTAGAAGTTGTTCCTGTATTGGTGTTTGCGGTTGTATTGTTTGCGTTACCTGTACCACCACATTCTGTGCGGTTTTGGTATTCAGGAGCTGAACAGTAGCTTGGCATTGATGTTGCAGCACTTGTGTTACTTTGCACCTGGCTACCAGTGCCACCACATTCAGTTCTAGATTGGTTACTAGGCGTTGAGCAGTAGGCTGGGTAGCTGCTAGAAGTCGTAGTGTTCGTATTTACGCCATTTACACCAGCACATTCAGGACGGTTTTGGTACTGAGCATAGCCACAATATTGTGGCGTACCTGTCGTTGTGGTTTGGGAGCTTGCTGCTTGCGTAGTTGTTTGCGCAATCCCTGAACATTCTGGGCGATTTTGATATTGAGCATAACTACAATATTGTGGTGTGCCAGAAGTTGTTGTTTGAGTGCTGCTTGTTTGAGTCATGTTTGTTTGAGTTGTTGATAGTGTTCCACTACCACCACATTCGGTACGGTACTGATTTGCTGCAGTTGAGCAATATGCAGGGTAACTTGTTGTTGGTGTAGGTGAAGCTGTTTGCGTTGTGTTTGTAACTATTGCGCCAGCACATTCTGAACGGTTTTGGTATTGGGAATAGCTACAATAGGCTGGATAACCAGTTGCCGTGTTTGAAACAGTAGTGTTGGTAGTTGAAGTTGTATTACCTACGCCACTACATTCGCTACGGTTTTGATTTGCTGGGGTTGAGCAATATGCAGGGTAGCTGCTACTAGTTGTGTTGTTTGTAGTGGTATTCGTTGTGGTATTAGTGGCTGAATTGGTTACAGTTGCACCAGCGCACTCAGAACGTGAGTTATATTGGGCGTAGCTACAGTAGGCTGGATAGCTACTGCTAGCTGTATTTGTCATAGTTGAATTGTTTGTAGTGGTTGCTGTGTTGTTAGTAGACGCGCCACCACATTCGCTACGACTCTGGTTGGCTGGGGTTGAACAATAGGCAGGGTAGCTCGAGCTGCTACCTGTATTCGTAACCGCTGTAGTTGTTCCAGTACTTGTTGAATTAGTAATGACTGCACCAGCACACTCAGAACGTGAATTATATTGTGCATAATTACAATAAGCTGGGTAACTGCTACTGGTTGTTCCTGTATTGGCTTGTGTGTTCGTCTGGGTATTTGTTGTTGCAGAGTTAGTCGTAGTTCCACTGCCGCCACACTCACTACGATTTTGATTTGCAGGGGTGGAACAATAGGCAGGATAGCCTTGTGTTGTATTTGTTGTTCCTGTTGACGTTGTCGTATTTGTAGAACCAGTGTTGGTTGTAGTACCTGAGTAAATATCTACAGTGGTATTGCCAGTGTCCCCAGTTGAACCCAGTGGCGTCATATAAATTGTACCTTGAGTCATATCTGTTTGATTCGGTACGGTTTGTGTTGAAATTACAGGTGATTGAACACTGGCAAAGCTACCAAAGCCAACTTGAATTTGAGCTAAGTCACTACTCCAATAGCTAGCAGGACGAGTAACTTGTGCTGTGCTGCTAAAGTCACGCAAGTCATTAAAGGTAATTTGGTTACCTTGTAAAGAACGTTGACTAGCAATCGCAACAACACTATCTACGCCTGTTGGACCTTCAACAGTGAAAGCATATTGTGGGTTTCTTGGTAAGGTTATAGATTGGCTCGAGCTGATGAAATTATCCTGATCAAACTGATTTGGATAAAGCTGGCTGGTTTCGCCAATACTATTGATATTGAATATATAGAGGTAACCTGGGCTAGATAGCTGCGCTGTGACTTGAATGCGCTCACCAGGTTGATAGATCGCCATGCTGCCACTTAGTACTGGTTTATCTAAATAAATTCGTACTGTAGGCGTAATAGTGACAGGTGTTGTCGCAATGCTTTGAGTAGAAAGTTGACTGTTTGTTTGAGTGGTTTGAACAAAATAACCACTCGAATTAGAGCCAGTATTGCTACCTGTAGCAAAGTTATTGGTAGGGAAGGGATAGGTTGTATTTTGGTTTTGTTGAATCTGTTGATTCTGTTGCGCCATTTGAATGACGATGTTTTGTTGTGCAACTGCTACTGAAGCAAGTGTAGCCATTAAGCTAAACAACAACAACATTAAATTTGTTTGAATTCTAGAATTCATAGGGTCTCTTTTCTCCTAAACAATAGGTGAAAGATGATTTGGTTTGTTTAGGTACCATACTCTCTCAATTGAAAAGATTAACACGTAAATTCTAGCCTAACGATGAACTTTTTCTTAAAATTTTATGAGTGACATCGACCACATTTTTTCGGACAAAAATAGTGTAACTACAGGTAAAACTGCCTAAAAGTATTGATGTGGTAGTTCCTAAGAACTGGAGATAGGTTAAGGATTAATATGTTTAGGTTTATCTAGACTTACTTGAAAAAACGCTGGCGTAAAACTTCGAAGGCAACCACAGCTACTGCTGACGTACTATCTAAAGATTGCTGAAAGTTTCTGCCATATGGAATTCGAACAATGCTATCTGCTTGTTTCAAAATACTGTTTTTTATGCCACGACGCTCTCCACCAATCATCATGACCATAGACTCACGAAGGTTGGCCTTGAATAAAGGTTTAGCACGGTCAGATAAGTCTGTACACACAAAAGTTAGACCACGTTCTTTATACAGGTCGATAGCTTTTTGTAAATCGTCTGTTTGGGCAATGGCTACAAACTCAGCAGCACCTGCAGAGGCTTTCCCAATGATGCTCGTGGCACTATCCCAATTGCGTGGTCCCATAATGACACCATGACAGCCAGAAGCATGTAGTGAGCGGAGTGCTTGACCTAGATTGTAAGGGTCTTCGATGCCATCAAGAATAACTAGAAAGCTTGCTTGGGTGCCCTGCCCTAGATCTTCTATGGGGACAGGGTGGCGTGGTCCGACAAAGGCAACTGCGCCTCCGTGGCTCGAGCCTTCACAATAACTATCAAGCATCTCTTTATCAACAAACTCTAACTGAACCTTATTTTCTTCTGCTTTTCGAATTATGGACTTGTACTGCTTTTCTGTGTTGCCATGGCGAAGATAAATTCGGTAAATATCACGCTTATTGCCTATTAGTGCTGCGCGAACAGATAGCCAGCCCTCAAGACGAAAGCAATTATTGGGTAAATCGGTTGGTAAATTGGGAACTTGAGACATTACCCAAAACTATAGCTTACTTTTTGTGTTAGTTTAGGTGTCGAAATGGCAGAATCAAAAATTGAACAACTAAGTAATAACGTTTACTACCTTCCTGGCGGTGTGAATAGCGTTATTGTGACAAGTGGTAGTGATGCCATCTTGATAGATACAGGTCAAGACAAAGATGCAGGTAGACGCATCAAAAAAGCATGTGCTGAGCTAAATGTTACACCTAAAATCATCCTAAATACCCATGCACATGCAGACCACTATGGTGGCAATGCATTTTTGACAAACAATTTTGATGTAGTTGTATATGGCGCACCCTTTGAATCTGTCATTATGCAAGAACCTTATTTAGAACCTATGTATTTGTATAGCGGTGCGGCACCACCTAAAGAGCTTCTGAGTAAATGGCTTTTAGCTAAACCATCTCGGGTTGATGAAACGTTGATAGTAGGTGATCTAGAGCTTTTAGGCGTAACTTTAAAATTGATTGATACGTCAGGACACGCACATCGACACTTTTCAGTCCAAGTAGATGATGTACTATTTGCGGCAGATGCTCTTTTTGGGGAGTCAGTCTTGGAAAAGTATCCCTTACCGTTTGGGCAAAATATTGCAAAACAGATTGAAAGTGCAATTAAGCTCGGTTTGAATGATGCTAACTTAGTATTGCCTGGTCATGGTGATGTTGTTGAAGATATAACTCAACTATCTGCTATAAATGTTCGTTTT
>CALHRJ010000568.1 GCA_938038395.1 uncultured Deinococcales bacterium
TATTATTGTGGTGCGTAAGCAATCATATCTATTTCGACAAGTAAGCCCATTCTTGCAAGAGGTGTACCCACAGTTGTTCTTGCAGGTGGTGAATCAGGAAATTGGGTTCTATAGACTTCGTTCATCGCTGCAAAGTAGTTGACATCTGTCAGGTAGACGTTGACTTTAACGACATCGTCGAAGCTGGCACCTGCTAAGGCTAGGGCTGCTTTACAATTCTTAAAGACTTGTTCTGTTTGTGCGCTGATGTCTGTACTTACGATATTACCGTCAGCGTCGGTTGGTACTTGTCCTGAAATGTAGACAGTGTCTCCTGCACGGATTGCTACGGAGAGGGGAACGTCTGGGCTCGAGCCTTCATGATTAAATGTCTGTCTTGGCATAGCATGTTTCCTTTCAAGTAATTATTTTTATAGATTAAATTCTACCCTTTTACGAACCCTGATAATAGTCCACTAATTATAAACCTTTGAAATTAAAGCAAGCCAGCGCTCGAGCCTCGAACAGTGACGCAAAAGAATTACGGGTTGTGTAGACGTGTCAAAAAAGCACGTGATGCAGGTCCAAAGTTACAAGAAGAACATGATGTCGCTGACGAGGAGTTTTACGAAAAGCTAAGCAAAGTCTGTGATAACAGTGTTTTGGTTTATATGGTTAGAACGATTCGCGATGCCTTGAATGAAAAGATAGTAAGTTTTGATGAGGCGATAGGGCAAAGCTCGAGCCTCGCTAACCAATCCAACAAAGTTAAATAGAAAAATTAGCAAAAAAGAACTGCCTTTTTGAGTGACCCTAAACCTAACAGTACTGTTTTTAAGCCTTTAAAAGATAAAGCACTGTCATCAAGCCAGTTTATCCAAAAAATATGTAGTGTGTAGGTTTTTTGAATCACAAATTAAGTCAATAGCTACAGTATCGTCAAAGTATTCGAGTTCCCAATTAATTAGTAAAGTCCACTTTAGTTTTGCCCATAACTCGCTCTATAACTTGTTTTATAACACTGTATTATTGCCACCTTCTAGACAATAAAAAAGACTCCATACTTTGGGAAGTATAGAGCCTGAGGGGTGATCATGCTGTTACTTAAGGTCTTGATTGGAAAATCATAAATTAGTAACTAATGTGTACATAATCTTCTAAAGCTTATTTCTTGAGGTGTAGCGAAAGGTTAGTTAGAAGAACACCCTTAAAATAAATTTGAGTAAGCTTTAACTATCTTTTTTCTAACGTTTCAGAATAATCAGTAGCATAGCGCTAATGTTTAATTCATGCTTACTTGAATTCATTAAGCAAACGCTACCAATACTTTTCATAATTAGACATACCGCAAGGCATGTATTGATATTGGTGACATTACTGATATTTCTACACTTTTGCCTTCATAAATCCCAATCTGTTGAAATCCCCATCGCAACAGTGTTTTGTTTTACCCTTTCTCCCCAAAGGGGGCATTTATGAAAAACCAAATTGCAGTTCGTAACATGGCTTTTAAAGATGTTTCTCGAACATATGATGCGTTTATCCTCAGGTTGATAAACATTAGCTTGTTATATAAGTCGCTTTATCGACATTCGCATAAGAATAAATATTTTGACGCCTATTTATATAAGGCAATAGCTTTAGGTATAACTTCGTCTTTGAGCATAGCTTTGACTGTCTTGCTCAGACAAAACATAAAAACCCTAAATAAGTTTATCCACATATCTATCCACATGATTATCACATGTGCTTTAAATTATTGGCAATTGACTTGGAAGTTCCTAACAGAATACCGAGTAATGCCAAAATCCATAATTCTATTTCAATTTGTTTCTACAGGATGTTTGAGTGGAAAACAAAGTTGTAAATCGCATCTTCCTTTGAAAGGATTTCCCCTATATGCAAGAAGTTGAAAGTTCTAGACCTCGAAACCATTCTGCACTTCAGAAGGTAGCTTGGTGGAAAACATTATGCAGACGCACTGTTTTCAAAAAAGATAGTTCAAGAATGAAATCTAATAGTCGGCTTCCAGGAGTATTTTTATTGCTCTTGGCTTTTGTAGTTATTTCTTTTAGTTCAACTGCTAGTGCAGCCGTAATAAATGTTTGCTATAAGGTTAGTTCTGAAATGGACATGACCTTAGGTTCTAATGCAAATACAGTAGCTAAACTAACTGACCCTACATACTTTGGGGCCACTGGTTCTCATGCACCAGATACCTTTAGTTTTGTGGGTTTAGCCTCACCAAATGCTACTAATTTGGCAACTTGCGATATCTATATTGGTGGTGGTTGGGGTACATCAAATGCTACTGCTGCAGAGGCAGCAGCTGTCCATGCTTGGATGTTAGGTCCAAATCACTTCGCAATTCTTGGTTGTGATAATGCCGCCAATCCATTGTGTTCCCAGCGAACTGTCGCTGGGTTTGGTAATGAAGGTGGTAATTTTACATCAGCCCCTCCTGATATAAATCCATTCACTTGTGGGGAGCCATTGGCATTTAGTACCTATGGAGGGGTAGCAGGTTCAATAACTACCCAGCCTGGAGATATAATTTGGGCAACACACTCAACAGATCCAGCAGGTACAAATGCAGCCTATGATGGTACAGCTGCGGTTGTTGTAGATGGCTATCCTGCTGCTAATTTTGTTATGACTGCAGATATGGATATGTTTGGCTCATCTGGTGGTGGGCAAATTGGAGCAAATCCCCTCACAGATACTGCAAAAGTAGTACTCAATGTTTTCGCCTATGGAGCAGATGTAGTAACAGGACGTGCTGCTGCAGGTAACCTTTGTAGCCCACCTAAATTGACCCTTTTAAAGGATATAGTAAATGATAACAGTGGTACCACCACTTCAGATACAGCTTGGACACTGCAAGCAACAGATAGCACAACCACTATTAGTGGTGTTGAGGGTGCAACTACGGTTACCTCAGCTATAGTTACTATAGGAACATATACACTAACTGAGACAGGTGGACCAAGTGGTTATACACTATCAGGTATTTCTTGTGTTGATGCAAGTAATAATGCAGTCACCTTATCAGGAACACTAAGTAATGAACTCACGCTTGCAAAAGGTGATGACATTACCTGTACCTTTACAAATGATGATGATCCAAATCCGTCAATATCAATGATAAAAAGTGCTGGAGCTATAACAATAGTTAATGGTGCAGATACAGGTGCAACGGATGCAGGAGATACAATTACCTATAGCTATTCAGTAGAAAATACTGGCGATACAGTTTTGACAAATATATCCATTTTTGATGCAGGACCTACCTTTAACGGCAATACAGGTACAGGCACAATGGGTACAATTACTTGTACAGACTCAGCTTTAAATCCTCCAGCTGGTCTTGCACATCCTTCAAGTGGTGTTGCCCCAGTTTCTACAATTTGTACAGGTGTCTATATATTGTCACAAGCAGATGTAGATGCAGCAGCAGGAATTACAGATGCTGTAGATAATACTGCAAATGCAGATAGTGAAGACCCAAGTAGTGCAAGTATTAAATCTCTAAATGATACAGCAGAAACTACTATTCCAAATGAGCCAGAGCTAACACTTGAGAAGACAGCGGGCACAATCACAACAGCATTGGGTGCAGATACAGGTGCAACCGATGGTGGAGATACGATAAGTTATAGTTACAAAGTAACGAATACAGGTAACGTAACAATGTCAAGTATCTCTATTACTGATGCTGGACCGACCTTCAATGGTGCAGCAGGTACAGGAAGCATGAGTGCTTTCACTTGTCCAGATACATCAACAGCAACAGGAACGCCAGTAGCGCCAGGTGCGTTTGTGACATGTACAGCGGTCTATACAATGTCACAGCTAGATGCAGATAATGCAGTTATTGGTGGTGCGAATGCGATTGATAACACAGCAACGTCATCAGGCTTTGACCC
>CALHRJ010000569.1 GCA_938038395.1 uncultured Deinococcales bacterium
TGAATAGTATCTACTATATACAGTACAGTGAAGCCTTCCAGATTCTGGAAGGCTTTGTTATTGTAGATTACAAGCTTTTGATTGAAGATAGGACTTGTTGTAGATGAATGAAGTGACGATATTGGGTGGGGGCTTGTCTGGATTGACTACAGCTTATCTCTTAAAACAAAGAGGTATTAAGGCGCAAGTTTTAGAAGCTAGAGATCGTGTTGGTGGTAGAACACATTCTGTAAAAAGTCATAATGCTGTTGTAGATTTAGGTGCAGCTTGGATTTGGCCACATCATCGGAACATTAGTCAACTTGTTGAACAGCTTGGTTTAGAGACTTATCCGCAGTATGAAACTGGTTATTCTCTTTTTGAAACGCCTGATCAAGTACAGGCTTTTGAACCTCAGGGGAGTAATTCACCGAGGCGCTTTGTGGATGGGGCGCAAGGGGTTAGTTTGAGATTGGCGCAGGAGTTGGGTGAGGGGCAGGTTAGGTTGGGGGCTCGAGCCACTGGGATTGCAAAGCAAAACGACCATATCGAGATTACTCTATCTAATAATGAAACCATCCAAAGCAAAAAACTAATTCTAGCCACCCCCCCAAGAGTCATCGCAAACACAATAACCTTCACCCCAGAATTGCCAGAACAACTTAAAAACGCTCAAGCCCAAACCCACACATGGATGGGTAATTCAGCCAAAGCAATTATTACTTTTGACAAACCTTTCTGGCGAGAAAAACAGCTTTCTGGATTTTGCTTTAGTCATGTTGGTCCACTTGGCGAACTTCATGACAACAGTCCAGAGGATTGCAGCAACGGTATTATTTTTGGGTTCTTTGCAGGATTGGGGAGCTTCGCTGGTAATGCTGAAGAACGAAAAGAGCAAGTTGTTCAACAGCTTATAAAACTTTATGGACCCGAAGCAGAGAACTATATAGATTACCAGGATTATGCTTGGTGGTTGGATGACTTAAGTAGCGCAACGAAAGACCGTGTGCCATTGCGTGATCATCCTATGTACGGCAATTCAGAGTTCCTTAAAGCTTATTGGGATGAACGCATGTATTTTTCAGGTGCGGAAACTGCAATTGCGCAAGGTGGCTATTTAGATGGTGCTGTTGAGGCTGCTCTAAGGGTTGCTAAAACAGTTTGCTAGAATTCTAAGTGAAAGTATCTTTACCTATCAATGTGCAGTTGCAGTCTTAGGCTACTAAAGATTTTTTCTTAATACCCATCTTAGTTTGATAGATTTTGGTAACTCCATTAATTTGCTTAACACCTTTTTCTATTTGCTCAATCTCTTTAGGGTTCTTGACTTCTAAACGCAAACTAATTTGAGCTTCTTCATTTACGACTTCAACATTGACCTTGCCAACAGTTCGGTTCATGTTAGAAAAGACAGTCATGATTTCACCTAGTAGACCTACTCGGTCATCTGAACGTATCTCGAAATCTACAGAGTAAGTTTCATCACTACGTGCTTTCCACTGTGCCGTCAAGAATCGACCTTCTTCAGTCATCAATGCTTTTTTGATATTGCTACAACTCACTTGGTGAATGGTCACACCTCTGCCACGTGTTACGTAACCCACGATTGGATCGTTGTAGGCTGGTTTACAACAGAGCGATAGTCGCAAAGGTGCATCTAAAAATCCCTCTATGTAAATATCATTTTCGCAGCCTGGAACTTTTGAAGCTTTTTCAGGCTCTGGTTTTTTGATTTCTACTTCTTGTGGTTTTAAGGCATGATAAACCGCAGTAGGTTGTATACGGTCATTTGCTAGTGCTAAGAGAAGGTCATCAACATTCTCACTACGGAGTAAAATCCTTGCTGCCTGCTCCAATTTGACGGTAGAGGTGTAGTCAGGCAAGTGTAGCTTCTTGCGCTTTAGAGCCCGTTCTAGACGCTTACGGCCTACATCTACATAGTCATGACGCTCTTTGTTGCGGAAGTGTTGACGGATTTTTTGTATAGCGCTACGCGTTTTAACAATATTGACCCAATCAGGGCTGGGACCCTGCTGGTTTTTGTTGGTGATAATTTCGATGCGCTGACCGTTTTCAAGTTTATAACTTAAGGGCACCATCTTGCCATCTACTCTGGCACCACCACATTTGTGACCGATTTCTGTATGGACATGATAAGCAAAATCAATAGGGGTAGAACCACGCGGTAGATTGATTATTTTACCTTGAGGCGTAAAGCAGAAAACACGTTCCGTAAATAAATCGTTTTTGACAATCTCAACAAATGAATCGGCATCTTCACTTAAGCTGTTGAAATCAAGAATGTGCTTTTTAATCCACTCTAAGCGCTTGGCAACAGCATCTTCATCTTCGCGACCTTCTTTGTAGGCCCAATGTGCGGCAACACCGTATTCAGCAATTTCGTGCATACGTTGTGATCGAATTTGTACCTCAATAGGCTCACCATCTAAGCCGATGACGGTTGTGTGTAGCGATTGGTAACCGTTTTGCTTAGGAGAGGCTATGTAGTCCTTAAAACGCCCAGGAATAGGCGCCCACATACTGTGGACGA
The DNA here is from genome assembly GCA_938038395.1 of uncultured Deinococcales bacterium. Taxonomy (GTDB): domain Bacteria; phylum Deinococcota; class Deinococci; order Deinococcales; family Trueperaceae; genus CALGZD01. The sequence goes on from CALHRJ010000569.1 coordinate 2,531, forward strand.
TACCAAGCGCCTCATAGCAAAGACCACCCTCTTTGCGGTTGATGGCAGATTCTCGATCTTCGCTGTCTTTAAGGTTTTTAAATAGATTGGCATCTGGAATGATGATTGCGCGAATAGCACGTAAGTCAAAAATTTGGCTTAAGGTTTTTTGGTCACGTCGCATTTTTTGAAAGATGCTGTAGAGGTGTTTGGTTCTGCCTGCTATGTCTGTTTCGAGATTAATTTTAGTCAGACCGTTTTGTAAGAGGTTAATGGATTGCTCGAGCTGCTCTTCACGCTCCAAGGTATGGTTCTTAACTTGTTTAGCAACTGTTTTATATTCTTCAGGGTATATGTATTGAAAGCACAAATCTTCAAGTTCAACTTTAATTGGATTAACACCCAACAAGCTTGCTAAGGGTGCAAAGATTTCTAAAGTCTCATTTGAGATGCGTTTCTGTTTTTCAGGCGACATGTGCTGTAACGTCCGCATATTGTGTAATCGGTCGGCAAGTTTAACCAAAATAATTCGCATGTCATTGACCATGGCAAGTAGCATGCGACGTAGATTTTCAGCTTGGGCATCTTCGTCTTTGATCTCTTGAAACTTGAGCTTGCTGATTTTAGTTTCGCCTTCAACAATGACCCGAACTTCTGGTCCAAAGAGTCTTTCAATTGTTTCAAAGTCAACTTCGGTATCTTCAACAGTGTCGTGAAGCAAGCCAGCAAGCAAAGCGTCAATATCAAACTTATAGGAACCTAGGATTTCAGTAACAGCTACTGGATGTGTGATGTAGGGTTCGCCAGACTTTCGCTTTTGCTCTCTATGGGCGTCTTCTGCGAAGTAAAAGGCTGTATGGAGTCGTTCACGATCATTTGCATCAAGATAGGTTGTGGCTTCGTCAAGCTGCTCGAGCAGCTCTGTTAGAAGGTTAGACGATGATTTTTCTACCAAGTCCGATTGAAGTTCGGAACCGGATTGATCTGTAATTGATTGTTCTGAATTGTGTGATGACTGCTGTACAGTTGACGCCATGTTCCATTGTAAGCAAAATCCTGTGAGATGCAATAGCTTTTGTATGAGTGATTATTTAATAATGAACAGAGATGACGGATTCTCCAAGATCAAAGGTGGCATGCCTTGAAACATACAGACCCGACTTATTGCTTAGCAGACGAGATTTCTTTGTCGATACGCTTTCGGCTTGCCACTAGGTATTTTCATTTGAATGCTGGTTAGCTGCTACTGAGGGTTAGAAAAATTACGTATCAAGATGATTGATTATTTATTCAATAACGTTTTGGATTAAACCAAAAGTTATTATTCCAAGATAGAAACGGTACAAATTAGTTTGCTACATCATTAGAAACTGAATTTATTTATTCTTCATAAAACTATTTAAGGAAAAGTAAAGAAGCCCTGTAAATCAAGCATTTGCGAGAATTCAGAGTGTCGGATTTTTCACCTTGATGAATTTTTTCGCAACTTAGCCTACCTAGGGGTTGACTTACCCACCTAGAAAACATTATAACTATTAAGCTAACGCATTGAGGTACTACACCTTAAGCCGAAGCAAACACCAGGATAATAACTGATTCATTAGTTTTTTTAGTGTATCGGGGAGTGGCGCAGCCTGGTAGCGCACCTGGTTTGGGACCAGGGGGTCGCAGGTTCGAATCCTGTCTCCCCGACCACAACTTCAAGACTAAAGGTCACTATGATTTTTAGTCTTGAACTTTTTTAAGAGCTTTAGTAAAATGAAAAAGCTCAAGGCTGCGAGAGTAACTCAGTTGGTAGAGTGACAGCCTTCCAAGCTGTATGTCGCGAGTTCGAATCTCGTCTCTCGCTCCACTTTAAA
>CALHRJ010000570.1 GCA_938038395.1 uncultured Deinococcales bacterium
GCTGGTAGTGCTGTATTTAATGATAAAGCAAGCGTTGCTACAAATTTGGATGGCTTAAGAGAACTTGCCAATAACGCTAGTCTGTAGCTGTTTTTCTAAAATCCACAAAGTCTGACTCTAACGGAATCTGAGTCCCTATGAAAAAGGGAAAAAAAAGAGGCGTTCTAGATTTGTGGAAAAAGAAACGCCTCAATATAAACGTAGACGAAATGAAAAAGAAAAGCAAGCACAAAGTCGACAGAGTAAACGCATCAAAATCTGAGCATAAGAGCTGATAAGCTAGAGCATGAATAAAATTATGCGTAGTAAGCTAGTTGAAAGCTTTAAGCAGGTACCAGATTTTCGAGTGATCGGGCGAGTAGAGCATGCTTTGATAGATATTTTAGTAATAAGTATATTAGCAGTGATAAGTGGACGAAAAGACTGGGACGAGATAGCAGATTATGGTGTTGCAAAAGAAAGCTGGCTAAGAAGTTTTTTAGAACTTAAGAATGGCATACCATCTCATGATACCTTTAATCGAGCATTTCAGTTGCTAGATGCTGAAGCATGGGAAAAAGCGTTTAGGGAATGGGTTAGTAACACTTTTGATAAAGATTTAGGCAACATCATTTCTGTTGATGGAAAAAGTATTATTGGAAGTAAAGATGGAAAATTAGGTAAGCGAGCAATACACATGGTGAGTGCCTTTGCTAGTGAACAAGAGTTACTATTAGGACAGGTAGCAACTGATGAAAAATCTAATGAGATTACAGCTATACCAGCATTGTTAGAAGACTTGGACATCACTGATTGCTTAGTAACGATTGATGCTATGGGCTGTCAGACAGAGATAGCTGAAAAGATTGTTGCTGGTGGTGGAGATTATTTTCTTGCTGTCAAGAAAAATCAAAAACATCTTTACGAAAATATTGAGTGGCTATTCAAATACGCAGCATCTGAAGGTGATTTACAACAAGCAGTTGAAACCTTTGATGCTCAACATGGTCGCTTTGATACAAGACAGTGTTGGATACTTCCTTATGATGGCTTTCTTGAAAAGAAGGCTTGGAAAGGTCTGGCACACGTAGTTAAGGTCTATAGAGAATCAGAAAATCCACATACCGGTAAACTCTCAAAAGATACCCGCTACTACATTACAAGCCAGACTTCTTGTACGCCAACATCAGCCTTATCTACATCACGTTCACATTGGAGCATTGAAAATCACTTACATTGGGCACTTGATGTGACCTTTAACGAAGATGCCTCACGAAGCAGACTAGGACATGCTGCTCAAAATTTAAGTCTACTTAGGCGCATAGCACTCATGCTTCTTAAACGTGTTGAGCTTCCAAAACTCAGTATCAAACGTAAACAATTTAGAGCTTTGATGGACAACGATTTTGCGTTAGATGTTCTTCACGCTATTTGATGCGTTTACCGTGAGTTCATTTTGCAATTGGTCGTGATAATGGTGCTATAGTGTAAGACCTAAATATGAATATACCCCTTTACCATCATAAAGGATAATTTGAAATGATTAGGTCTTAGTGTATGCCAACACAGCAAGTTACTAAACATTATTACGGATGGAACATAACATGGGCACTCGCCATAACTCAAACAGTGGGTTATGGCGTTTTGGTTTATGCCTTTAGTGTATTTATAAAACCGATGGAAGCCGAGCTTGGCTGGACTCGGGCGCAGAGTTCAGGCGCATTTTCTTTAGCACTGTTGGTTTCTGGTTTACTTGCTATTCCGCTTGGTAGATGGGTGGATAAGTTTGGGGCTAGGCTGCTGATGACATTAGGTTCAACGCTTGGTGTAGTTCTTATGTTGGCATGGTCATTTACTGATTCGCTACTCGGTTTGTACTTAATCCAAGCAGGCCTTGGTTTGGTTATGGCTTCTACATTTTATGAAATAGCTTTTACAGTTATAACTGTTTGGTTCCGCCGTAACAGACGCAACGCCATGCTCATCGTCACATTTATGGGAGGCTTAGCCAGCACCATTTTTATACCCTTAGCAACCTTTTTGGTTGAAACAATGGATTGGCGAGATGCACTTAGAATTCTAGCTTTTATACTCGCAGTCACGACAATTCCATTACATGCATTTGTACTACGCAAACACCCAAGTAAACTTGGATTAGCACCTGATGGTGATCTTGTAAATGCAGAAAGTTCACAAACAGAAACAAACTTCACCTTACCTGAAGCACTAAGGACAACAAGTTTTTGGTGGATGAGTTTTGCTTTTTCTCTAGACCGAATGACGGTTATAACAATTGCAGCACATAGCGTGCCGATGCTTCTTGAACGAGGTTATTCTCCTGTTGTTGTGGCTGCTGCGACTGGCAGCATCGGGGTTATGCAATTGTTGGGGCGCGTATTGTTTACACCCACTATGGGGCGATTTTCATTAACCATGCTGACCTCAGTTACTTTCATTAGCCATTGTCTGGGCATGCTATCGCTATTATTTATACCTGGGGTTGCTAGCATATGGTGTTTTGCTATTTTTCACGGTTTGGCAAATGGTGCTGCTACTTTGGCGAGGGCTGCGCTTGTTGCAGAAACATATGGTTCGGCGAACTTTGGTAGCATTAATGGGAGTATGGTTACTATGATCCAATTTGCACAAACGATAGCACCCTTTGGTGCAGGACTATTACACGATTACTCTGGTAACTACACACTAGTTTTGTGGATATTAGCCAGCATATCTGCTATTGCAGCAGTTGCTGTTAATTTTGCTAAACCGCAGAAAATTGTGAAGTAGATATTTGAGGTATTTTTATTTTTGCATGTTGGTTGAAATTATGTATAGAAAGTAGTTTTCACAATAATTCTGTAGGATGGGCTATTTGCTCATCAAGATTAGCTGGTATGAAAAGTGGTGGGCAGATGGCCCACCCTACGAGGGAAATAAAAAAGAGGTGTCTGATTGAGACACCTCTTTAGCTTTGCTTCTGTTTATTGTTTAACGACTCAAGTTATACCAAAACACGACATGTGGATAAGCAGGATTGTTCACGTAACCAGAAATGTTGCTGTTAATTGCGTGTACATCTGGTGTTTCAATCATGTAAATTGCTGCTGCGTCATCAATTAGAATCTGCTGCGCTTCTTGGAACAACTCGCTTGCGCCTGCTTTATCAGAACCACTAATAGCGTCGCCACCAAAGACTAAATCATCGAAGTCTGGGTTGCTGTAGTAACCTAGGTTAAAGAATGGCTCTTCTTCAGAAACAAACATGTTAAAGAGGAAATCAACTGGGGTTACATAGGTTGGCCACCAGTACATTACAAAAACATCTTGTGCGCCATCGGGACCACTTTGTGCAAGTTCCCACTGAGCTTCCCATGTTAGGCCTTGTAAGTCTAGAGTGATGTCTAGTTTAGCTAGTTCAGCTTTCCATAGTTCACCAATAGTCTGTTGTTCAAAGTTGCCAGCATCGTAAGTCATACTGATTTCGAAGCCATCACTTTGACCTGCTTCTTCAAGTAGTGCTGCTGCTTTTTCTAAATCGTAGCTACTGCCACCACTATCGAGTGAACCCCACATGCCACTTGGTACTGCGCCGTTGGCTGCGTTGCCAAGACCACCATAAAGATTATCTACAACTACGTCGTATGGGAAAGTGTGGCTAACTGCTTGACGTACAAGTACATCATCTAATGGCGCTTGTTTAGTATTCAGAAGTCCATAAAGCATTTGGAAACTTGGTGTAGTACTTACATTTACAAAGTCACTTTCACCAATAGATGCAAAGCTTTCTGAAGGTAATTCATAGGTAAAGTCAGTTTCGCCATTGCGTACTAGTTGTTCACGCAAGGTTGGTTCTTCGATCATGTCAAAAAGAACCATGCTAAATTGGTTGTCTTCCCAACCGCCCCAGTAGTCTGGATAGGCTTCTAGAATTAGTACTTCACTTGGACTATAGCTTCTGAATTGGTAAGGGCCAGTGCCAATGCCGTTGCCAGCATTAAACCAGTCAGCATCTTCTTGCGTAGCTGCGGGGCTCATGATCCATGCACCGTATCCACTGGAGAGGACTAGGTCCATAGGTGCTTCATAGCCAAGGTTGAATTGAACAGTCATGTCATCAACTGCTTCCATACTTTCAACAGGAAGATATATGAAGGCTGCACCTAAATCGAGATCAATAGTTCTTTGTAAGGAAGCTATAACTGCCTCTGCATTTAGGGGGGAACCATCGTGGAAGGTGACGCCTTCACGTAAATTAAAGGTCCAAGTAAGGTTATCTTCGCTGACGTCCCAGCTTGTAGCTAGTTTTGGTTCAACTGTATTTTCTGGTGCAAAGAAGGTGAGAGTTTCATAGACATTTGCCAGTGCCACGTTCTCGTTGGAAAAGCTCGAGCTTGGGTC
>CALHRJ010000571.1 GCA_938038395.1 uncultured Deinococcales bacterium
AAATATCGTCACTTAGTCGCTGATTGCCACCTTGCTGATTCTTTTGCTTGGGATGCACACAAACTGATGAATGTACCCCTGACTGCTGCCGTTATTTTAACCAAAAAACAAGGCGTGTTAGAGGCAACGTGTTCTGGTGGCGGCGGTAGCTATTTATTCCATGCTGATGAAAATGCCGACTACAATCTAGGTAATAAATCAATTCAATGCGGTCGTCGTGCAGACTCACTAAAAGTGTGGTCAAGCTGGAAAGTAATGGGCAATAAAGGCTTTGAAGAAAAAATCGATTATTTGCAGTCTGTCAAACAGTATTGTGTGGATGCGATTAACAAATCAGACGCGTTTGAAATGCTCGCGCCAGCGGTCTATTTAAATATTGTATTCCGTTACAAAGTTAAGAACTTTATCAGTGAAGCACATAGCCGTGCATTGAATATCAAAATCACCAAAACCTTGATAGCAGAAGGCGGCAGTTACATTGATTACGCTAGCTTCAAAAGCAAGTCAGGCATCCGTCTCATTCTTGCCAATCAAAATGTGACCAATGAACATATTGATACATTATTGGCTGACTGCGAACGGGTGGGTCAGCGTTTGGAAAGAGAAGAGCAAAGCTAAGTTTAAGCGATATCATCCTCTAGTAAAGGTGAAAACCTTTACGAGTTAGCCCTAGGTCCACCAACAAGCTTCGTACTCGTGCTTTGATAAAAACACCTACACTTCTTAAGTCATAAAGTGTAGGTGTTTCTTGCTATATGTGATGTATGTTCGACATATTCAAAACACTTCTATAGTTTAGGCTTTTTCTTTAGGGCTTATACGCTTCAGGAAAAAGTACAACTTGGGTGAATCGTTCAGGCACAAGAAAACGCTGTGCCATGTTTTGCACTTGTTCAGGGCCAATAGCATCAATCACAGTTGCATAATCAAGAAGACTACTTGGATCTTCATTTGTATTCGTGAAATAGTAGAAGTTTAATGCAAACTCCCAATAACTATTACTTTGCAAAGCTTCTTCAAGACTACTTTTTAGCTGCTCTTTGGATTTGAGAAGCGTTTCGGGGTTAGGACCATTTAGCTTAAGGTCTTCAATAATTTCTAAGGTTGGCGGAATAAGGTCATTAACACGTTTAGGATCTGCACTATATTCGACACCCAAGGTATATCTTCGACTTGGTACCATGACATAGTCCCTGAAAACATATGGAGAATAAGTACCCGCTAGTTCTTCACGAATTGTATTAAACATTTCAATATCTAATATACTTTCAAGTATAAAGAGCGTAAAACGTTCTTCTTGAACTGGGTTAAAGAATGGGCCATCCCACTGTAGATTCACAATTGCTTGTTCTTCAATACCTTTATAGACATTTGTTTGTACAGCTTCATTTGTAAATGATGGATAGAAGTTCGTCCAGCTATCTTGTCCAGGAAGTGTAGGTAAATTTCCTAGATAGGTCTGAGCTAAAGCTTTCATTTGATCAAGATCAAAGTCACCCACAATTGCGAAACTAAAATCATCCATATCAGCAAAACGCGCTTGGTAAAGTTCATAAGCTCTATCAACATCAAAAGAGTCTAGTTGTTCCAAAGAGAATGCATTGAAGTAAATAGAATCACCATAAACACTCTGAGTAATTGCGTCCGATAAAACTTCATTAGGAGCAATTGTTCGGTTTTCTGTATAGCTCATCCAGCCACTCAAAACACGTTGCGCTGCTGCTTCATCTATACGTGGTTGTGTTGCAAAAAGATAGATAAGTTGAAACAGTGTTTCGACATCTTCCCTATTAGAATAAGCACTAATATCTTTGGTTAAATTGCCAATATCTACATTAATTTCAAGATTCTTACCTGTCAATATACGGTCCAGTTGATTTCTATTAAAATCAGCTACGCCACTTTCCATAACCATTTGAGAAGCTATAAATGCTTCTGGATAATCCTCAGGGTCTACAACAGAGGCAGCACCATAGCCCATACCATTCACCAAAATTTCACCTGTTACGAAGTCTGTAGGTTTGAGAATCACCTGAATACCATTTGCTAAACGCAAGACGGTTGTATCCAGTTCAGGCACATAGCTTTCTTGAACTATGTCAACAGCACTAGGAATGTTTGTCAGAAGCTCTGCCTCAATAACTTCATCTTCGTAAGCAGCAACTTCTTGCGCTAGTCCTGCTGCAAGCCAGTTTTCTAAATTAGCTTGGGATGGTGCTGCGACAGAATCGTCTTCTGGAACAAGTGCTACAACCACACGATTTTCTTCTTGGCTAAATAACTGTGCTTTGTCAGCTAGTTCTTCAAGACCAATGGAAGGCAAAAAGTGTTCCATGAGTTCTAAATCCGTAGCGAAGCTCGTAGCCACATAACCAGATAAATACTCTTCAACTAAAAGATCTCGCCATTCAGCACTTTCTAAATCATCACTTGCAGCGGTTCGATCTTCAAATGTAGCAAAGAGGTTTTCTTTTGCACGTTCTAACTCTCCTGGCTCAAAACCAAAATCTACCAGTCGCTTTAGTTCCGCTGTTAATTCAGAAAAACCTGCTTCCAAATTACCCTCTTCAGTTTCAATACTTATCCATAATTCATCTATACCGCGAATATAGCTATATTGCTCAGCGGTTGTATAAAGAAAGGCACTTTCTGCTTCTCTCGCTTTTTCTTCAAGCCGCTTATACAGCATATCTACAAAGAGTAAATCTACAATATAGCTACGGATATCTTGGGGTGTTTTAAGAGGATTGGCAGCTAAAATATAAGATATATCTGTTGCATAAAAACTAACTTCTGGATCTTCAAATGTCAAATATTGTGTTTTATCATTGTTGGGTTTGGCAAATTCAGGTAAAGGTGGAGCATTCTCAGGATTTTCTAGGCTTGCGAAGCTACTTTGTATTTTCTGCTCAATCTCAGCGCTATCAAAATTACCAACAGCAACAACTGCCATAAGTTCTGGACGATACCAAGTTTCATAATATCTTGTAAATGCTTCTCTAGGTGCTGTTCTGATAATATCAGTTTTACCAATGGGTAAGCGCTCAAGATAGCGGGTATCGCCATAAAAGAGAGGATCTAAAGCTGAATATAAGCGCCCATCCATAGATTGCAAGGCTGCACGCTCTTCCTCAATAATTATCTCTCGTTCTTCATCGATATCTTGTGGACGTAAGCTTGCTTTACTCGCCCACTCAAAGAGAATTTGAAAACTCGTGTCAACAAGTTCAGGATCATCTAAAGGGATTTGTATTGTATAAACAGTTTCTTCAAAGCTTGTATAGGCATTGAGATCAGGTCCAATTTCAAGACCAGCCTGCGAGAGAATATTATCGATTTCAAGACCTTCAAAGCTTTCAGTGCCATTAAAGAGCATATGCTCTAAAAAATGTGCAATGCCTTGTTGATCATCGTCCTCTACTAGTGAACCTACATTAACAACCAGTGCAAGTTCAGCACGATTTGTTGGCTGGGCGTTCTCACGAACATAGTAGCTCAAACCATTATCAAGTTGACCCACTACAATCTGGGAATCTCGAGGTAAAGTATCGCTATAGTGATACTCTTGCCCGTCAAGCGTTAACGTTTGGGCGTTGCCTGTACCAAATATAGAAACAAATACCCAAATAGTTAACAAGAATGTTAAACGAATATGCCGCATAGTTTCATCTCCTTTATTTTTAAGTTTCCAAACACATTTTAATCTTTACAAATAACAAGATTAGTCTGCTTTATTGTAGTTTATAAATTTAGAAGTGCTGGTAGCTTGGACAACTTGTCCTATAAATCTAGGACAAGTTTTTTACTTATGCTTGACTTACACTAAGCAGCTAATTCTTTAGTCTATAGATGCAGTACACTGAAACGGCTAAATCGTCAAAGTAGGTGTTTCATCAACTCAGGGAATCTAAACCTCTTCATCTCATTTGGAAATCATGCCTAAACAATGTGTTGAAAAGAGCATCAAAAATACTTATTCGCGATCTGCGGAGCTTATTGACTTTTTTGCAAATATAGGGGAAATGTAACTGTAAATGTTGAGCCGCCCTCAGACATAGTTTCAGCTCTAATGGTTGCCCCGTGCCATTCAACAATACTTTTAACCAATGCGAGTCCCAGACCGCTTCCAAGTTGCCGATAATGTGCATCTGCCTGAAAAAAGCGTTCAAATAAATGTGGGAGTGCTTCACTAGGTATACCAACACCAGTATCAGAAATGTTGCAGTAAGCAGTTGTGTTGTCTTGAAAAACAGAAACGGTCACGTTTCCTTGAGGTGTAAACTTAAGCGCATTGTCTAGCAGATTACGTACGACTAGCTCGAGCGCTGTAGAATCTCCTTTAATCAAAACAGGATCCTCAGTCAAATCTAAACTCAATACAAGACCTTTTGCAGAAAAGAGTGGCCTTAGACTTTCACTCTCCCGAAAAACAAGTTCATCTAGAGCTATGGTTTCCAAGGTCAAGTCTTGTCCAGCCTCTAACCTCGCTAAGGTAAGAAGTTTTTCAACCAAAGCTAGTAACTCGTCACTGGCCTCTAAGGCATCATAAATCGGTTCTTTGATTGTTTCGTCCTTGGCACGTTCCAAGGCTTTTTCTAAACGCAATTGAAAAACAGTGATGGGTGTTCGCAGCTCATGCGCTGCGTCAGCTGTAAAGCGTTTTTCCGTTTCAATCACGCTGGCAAGTCTTTCTAGAAGACTATTTGTAGCTTTTGCTAATCGCCAGACTTCATCCTGCGTTTCAGGTTCGGGCAGGGATTCTCGCCACGTTCGCTTTTGCGCAAGGTCATAGGCGGCTCGAGTCATTTTATCTACTGGTTTTAATGCCAAACCTGCAAAAAGGTAACTCAAAGCAAAAGCGACTAAAACCGCAATGGGTGCAAACAAAAGAAAACTTAAATCAAAGAGTCTTAGTCCTGAAAACGAAGCTTCTCTTTCTTTTAAGACAATAAGCTTATAGGTCAGAACCTGACCATTCCAGATGCGCCACTTTCCTACTGTTTTAAAGCCATCTTCTGAAGTAGCTGTGAAACCTTCAGGGATTTCACCAAGCCTATCTAGTATCTTGCCATCTTTAGTCAAGAGTAACGCTGATAAATTATTTACCAACCGTGTGGAACTTTGTAAGTTTTGTTGTAAGGATGGATCCTCACCTATATCGTAGTCATCTATAATAAAACTTCTTAATAAGCTCCCTGCTTGTAGTAGACTTTCGTCCAAACGCTGAGAAAAACTTCGTGCCATAAGCATATGAACGCCCACACCACTAATGGCTAAAATAAGCGCAACAAGCAGTGTGTAAAAAAGGGTAAGTCTCAGTCTGAGTGTCACTATTAACCTATAAGCCGATAACCAAGGCCTCTGCGTGTTTCGATAACATCATCAGCCAGCTTTCGCCGTAGGTACCTAATATAGGTATCAACAGAACGTGGGTCAATTGAAGCATCTGCTGGCCATA
>CALHRJ010000572.1 GCA_938038395.1 uncultured Deinococcales bacterium
ATTGCTGATATTATTCAAGTACCCAGAGCACTAGAAACAGCTACTTTGGCCGAAGGTAAAGTTGAACTAGTTGAATACAAACTAGAAGATGATGATATTTATACAGGACAACAACTTTTGCATCTAGAACTACCTGCTAAAACTTTAGTGGGTGGCGTAATTCGAGATCAAGAATTTATTGTTCCTTCTGGTAAAACTATTCTCCAAACTAACGACAAAGTCATGTTTATGGGTACGAAGGAAAGTATCAAAATAATTGAAGATACCTTTGCACCCCGTAAACGCAATATTGAAGTTGTCATCATCGGTGGAGGTAATGTTGGTTTTCTGATAGCTGAGCAACTAAAAAATGACCGACGCACCCATATTAAAATCATTGAAAAGAGTTCTGAGCGTTGTCGCAAACTTGCTGAACATCTAAATCATGCTTTGATTTTAGAAGGAGACGGTACTGACCTAGAACTATTAGAACAAGAACGTATTGAAGATGCAGATGTTCTAGTTGCAGTGACCGAGGATGATAGTAAAAACCTACTTGTTGCACTTTTAGGTAAGCAGCTAAATATTCCTAAAGTCATTACCAGAGTTAACCGAACACGTAACCGAAACTTGTTTGAGGCTGTAGGTATCGAATCTCCACTAACCCCACTAACAGCAGCCGTACAGGAAACTTTGAATTGGCTTAATTTAGATCAGGTTGATCATTTGGTTACCATTGGTGAGCAGGCTGAAGTTATGGAAGTAACCTATCCTTATAATTGCGTAAGTGCAAAAATTAAAGATATTGGTGCACCACCTAATAGTCTTATCGGAGCTATTTTACGAAAAGAAAAAGCTATTATTCCAGATGGTGAAACCGAATTAAGACCTGCAGATCATTTATTGATTATTACAACACCTGATAATGTCGAAGCTGTAAATCAATGGCTTGAAACAACACGCATAAATGTTAATAGCTAAATAAACTCACATACTTTAAATTACTATGCTACATGTCTTCCCACAATCTAAAAAAAAGAAATCAAGAGGACGCTTTGCACTCTATACTATAGGGTTTGGTCTTGCATTCTTGAGTTTTATCATGTTCGTTTTTGTGCTGCTTGCTCTTTTATTTAAAGAGCCGATTAGTGGGTTTTTAATCACTGGCATTTTAACCATTATTTTAGCTGTACCAATACTTCGTATTGGTAAACTTAACTATGCTCCAAGTCGCCGAGAATCACTCCTTAGCGTTCTAATTCTTTGGTCTGTTATTCCTCTTTTTGGTGGCATCCCATACATGGTTGATGGAGGTATGTCCATACTCAATGCCTTCTTTGAGTCTATGAGTGGGTTTACCACTACAGGCGCTACTGTGTTGGTTGATTTCAACAGCTTTAATCACAGTTTGTTTTTGTGGCGTGCCTTAACTCAGTGGATGGGTGGCATTGGCATTATTGTTTTGTTTATTGCTGTATTTCCACGGCTAGCGATTGCAGGTCGGCAGGTCTTTTTTGCAGAAGCACCAGGTCCTACAGAAGAGCGCTTAAGCCCTCGCTTGCGCCAAACAAGCAACGCAGTTTTGATTGTCTATACTGGCGCAACCGTACTCTGTATACTTAGTTATTTAATTGCAGGCATGTCAATATTTGACGCTGTAGCACACGCTTTAACAACGGTTCCAGCAGGTGGCTTTAGTCCACACCCTTTAAGCTTCGCTGGTTATGCGCCACGCTTTAGTTGGATTAGTTTATTCTTTCTATTTTTTGCAGGGGTGAACTTTGCACTACAATATAGAGTTATTCAGGGCTATCCACGCAGCTTAACAAATAATCCTGAGTTTCGCTTTTACAGTCTTATTGTAATCGTCGCAAGTAGCCTTCTCTGTTTTACACTACTACCAATTTATGGTTTTTTAGAAGCTGTAAGACATAGCATTTTTCAGGTCCTAACCATATTAACAAGTGCTGGCTACGCAAGTGTAGATTACGCAAATTGGTCACCATCCTCTCAAGCAATTTTGGTAGCACTAATGTTTATTGGCGGTAGTGCTGGCAGTGGTGCTGGAGGCATTAAGGCAATACGGGTACTTATGGTCGCTCAAAATGCCCAACGAGAAGTTCAGCGCTCTATGCACCCAAGAATGGTTTTACCGCTTCGTATAGGCAATAGCATTGTCTCAGAAGATGTCATGCGAAGTGTTGCAGCATTTATTACGCTTTACATGGGTCTATTTGCATTCACTACAATCGTGTTAGTACTACTAGGTAGTGATTTAATTACCAGTTTTACAGCTGCGGCTGCTTCTGTTGGCAATATTGGCCCAGGTTTAGCAGGCGTTGGACCTATGGCTAGCTTTGCTGAGATTCACCCAGTTGGTCGAGCATTGCTTATCTTTACGATGTATGCAGGTCGCTTAGAAATTGTTACTGTGTTTATCATTTTTAATCGAGGTTTTTGGAAGCTTCCTCGGTATAGATAGTTTGATAGAAATCATTTACCTGCTAACGAAGAAAGTAGTGTTGTTTTCACTATTGTGAGTCATCTACCTTTACCCAACTCAAAACCACCCACCTATTTTCGTAGGGTTCATTCCACGCACCGCCTTACCCTCATAGTGAAAAACATATCAAATTACGCTAGAAAATAATACTCGCTATATTAATCCCACCTGATAAACCCATATTAAAAAACAAACCGCATTCCGACGATTTACAGAATACGGTTTTATACTCATATTTTATTTGGTTTATCTATCTCTATTTACGCACCATAAGGCACCCAAATAGTTTTAATCTGAGTCGCCCTTCGCAAATACTCACTACCCTCACCCTGTTCTCTATCGAACCAATCTTGAACTTTACTACTGGTCCAAGTCTGCTTAAGATTCCCAATCGAAGCAGCTTCAACAAGTTTACAACCTTCAGCAGAACCCCTATACCAAACAGCGTCAATATGGTCGTGTTCTGCTAAAGTTTTAGCAAGGCTATCTTTGTTACCTGTGATGATGTTTATAACACCACTCGGTACATCGGAAGTATCTAAAACTTGATAAAAGTCAGTTGCGCTAAGTGGATATTTTTCCGATGGCACAACCACAACCGCATTACCCATAGTAATTGCAGGAATCACTAAAGATATAAAACTAAGTAGCGGTGCTTCATTTGGACAAAGGATACCCATAACACCAATTGATTCTGGCAATGAAAGCGTAACATTACGAACAGGTGTTTGGTGAACTTGTCCGTCGTACTTATCTGCTTGTGCAGCGTAGTAAAAGATTCGCTCTATAGATAAATTTATTTCTTCTATAGCGGATGCGGCACTTTGCCCTGTTTGAACGATTAAGCGTTCTTCAAACTCCAGAGCCCTTGCCGCTAAATTCTCTGCTAAGAAATACAAAACTTGTGCTCTATTATGTGCAGTAGCTTTAGCCCACCCACTTGCTTTATGCGCTGCTTCTACTGCATTTCGAATATCTTTACGGTTGCCATCGCCAACAAGTGCAATTGCTTCACCACTTGCGCCGATGACTTCATTACTATAGCCAGAGTCAGGACGCTTTTGTGAACCACCAATATAGAACTTTGGTGTTCTGTCGATAGCTGGAAAGGCATTTGTTGATTTAGCAGCTGCTTTTATGGATGATGCCTTAGTTACTTTTTTA
>CALHRJ010000573.1 GCA_938038395.1 uncultured Deinococcales bacterium
CGGTGTTCTAAAACAGGCAAGTCTAATTCCATCCAAAGGTAGTAATCCATACTATTACCTGAAAGTTCTATATCCATATCTGTTAATTCAAAATAATCATCAAAGAGTAATTCACCTTGCCAAACTGGGTTTTGGCATTTGCCGTAGGTCATTGGTGCCATACTCCTGTAGTGGTAAATAGGATAGGGATGATGATGTGCCTCGATAAGTTGTACAAGGTAAGGTGGAGGCGCTTCAGCGTAAAAATCATTTCTCAAATAGTGTTCGATAGACGCATTGGCTAGTGAGAACATGGCATGGTTTTGCACAGGTAGCTGCGTAAGGTAGGCTATGAATTCACTCATTCCGCTTCCTGGTGTCAGGTAATCGCTAGTTCCTGCTCGGTTCATATTTGCACCTAAGTGACTACTACCAACGGTAGCGATTAAGGGTTTAATATCTGAAAAGAGTGAGTTAGCAGTAGCTGGGTTACTAAGTTCATATATTGGGTTGAACAGTTGACCTTCCATGTTGCTTTCACAAGCCCACTGTACTTCCATTTGTTGGTGCCAGCCTATGACTGTGAAGGTGTCGGGGAGGAGCTCGAGCTCAAACGCTGCTTTTTCAAAATCTTCATAACCTTCTTGCGACATAACAATAGTAGAAACTTCCTTAGCCCAGTCAAGCGCCGTATGCGTGGTTATATGATGGTCAATTGGATAGTAGGCATAGTAGTCACCCTTTTTAGCAGTGTCGGTAGTTAACTGATATAAATCTGGTGTATGAACAAAACCTGCTTCTAAATAGTCCTCTAACATGCTTTGGTAGTTTTTAAGGCTTTGTCTATCCTCAAGTTCTTGTTTAAGCTCAGCACTAAGGTAGTCTTCAGAGAGCAAACCACGTTGTGGTAGCAGTAGCATAATGGGTGTGATTCCCACAGACTCTAGTGCAATTCGGTACGACCTTAACCATGAAATAACTTCGTCTGTAGGCATGATGCCTTCTGCTGCTTCTGAAGGGCCAAAATCAAGACCATCTTTCAGGTTAAATAACCAGCCATCTGTACCCAGACGCAAACCCTTTTCTTTTGCAGCACTACAAAAAGCCTGATTTACTATCATTTCCAGTGCTTCACCCTGTCCATAGAATGCGTTGGTGTCAGGAAGTTCAACAGTGGCGTATCGTTGTTCTAAGCCTTGCTTAAGTTCTTCTTCTAAAGTATAGCTCTGTGAAAAACTATTTGCTGACATGAAAGCAAAAAACAAAGCTAAGAAGATTATGCGAAGTTGTGTATTTAGCATTGCAAGGTCCTAAACTGTTTCTTTGATGTTTAATCCATCACCAATGTTCCATATAAAGCTATCTTGCTCCATTGTTTTAGGCCAGTTATAGCTTAATCGTCCTTGGAAATCAAACTCACCAAAGAGTACATCAGCGACGCCTTGACCTTCTGTGCCAGGCAGCCAACTTGCTATAAATGCATCCCATGAATCAATCTCATCGGTAACAATCATCGGGCGACCTGAGAGCAAAAGTACTAAGATTTTGTCACAGTTGTTTTTGGTTTTTGCTATCAACGCACGGTCTTGAGCAGAAATATGTAAGCTACTTTTATCACCCATGCCTTCTGCATAAGGTTCTTCTGCTATAACAACTATCCCTAGTTCAGCCCTTTCACTAAAGTCTGCAGTTTCGCTGTAGTTGACTTCTTTTCCTAAAGCATCATTGATACCTTCTAGTAGGGTCGTGCCTGTTGTAATGTTGCCAGGAGCGCCCATCCAAGTGATGGTCCAACCTCCACATTGGTAACCAATATCGTGTGCTGCTTTTCCAGCTACCGCAATAGTCGTTTCTTTGCTAATAGGCAGGACATCGTTGTTTTTTAAAAGTACTTGTGATTTACGAACCACTTCACGAGCAAGCTCGCGGTGCTCACGACAACCTACTTTTGCCAATAAAGCTGGGTCAGTTAGTGGCGTTTCGAATAGTCCAAGTTTCTCTTTTGCATTGAGGATTCTGGCAACTGCGTCATCAATGCGCTCCATGGTTACGTCATTATTTTCAACAGCTTTTTTAAGCGTGGCTATAAAGCCTTTGTAGTCATAGGGCACCATGTTCATATCAATACCTGCATTGATGCACATAACAACAGCCTTGTAGTAGTCAGCATCTACTTGGTTAATTGCTTCATAGTCTGTCACAATAAAACCATCAAAGCCCATTTCACCTTTAAGTACATCCGTCATAAGATACTTCTGTGCATGCATTTTTATGCCATCCCAGCTACTGTAAGATGCCATCATATTGAGCGCACCAGCATCAATAGCTGCTTGATACGGTGGTAAGTGAACACGACGTAATTCTTCTTCGTCAATTTCGCTAATGCCTTGGTCAATGCTCCACGCACCTTCTTCAACAAGATGGGCAAATTCTTCACCAAGATTTGACGCTGCTAGTGTTTTATCAAATTCAAGTGCCTTTCTATCAATTCGCTGAGAGCTGCCCCAAGTTGCTGCGCCATCAGCAATAAAGTGTTTTACAGAAGGTAATACGGACGTTTCGTCATCCCATGCTGTGCCTTTTAAACCTTCTATAAAAGCTGTAGCAAATTCACTAACTACCTCTGTTTGTTGACCATAGCCTTCATAGCTGCGTCCCCAACGTAGGTCCTGTGGAACTGAAACTGCTGGTGCAAAGTTCCAGCGCACACCCGTAGCTACACATTCAAGCGCAGTTGCCCGACCAACTTTTCTAGCTAGGTTGCTATCACCTGTCATACCTAGTGCATTGTTATGAGGGAAGATAGTTGCATGACAAACATTGTTATGACCGTGAACAGCATCAGAACCGTAGATAAGTGGAATACCTAGGCGGGTATCAAGAGCAGCCTTTTGATAAGACTCAACCATTTCTCGCCACAGCACTGGCGTGTTGGGTACTGGATTCGCACCACCACCGCTGAGTACAGAGCCGAGCATGTAGGTTTTTACATCCTCTGGGGGAATGCTGTTTTTTTCTATCTGTGTCATTTGACCAAGTTTTTCTTCTAAGGTCATTTCTTTAATTAAAGAAAGAACACGTTCTGAAATATTTTTAAGTGCCATAACTTACTCCTATAATGCTTAAAATAATCTAGCTGCTTTCAAATTCTTGATATTTAAAATAGTCAAAATCTGCATGTAATTTACGGCCTGTTAAATCTTGTACACATAGTGCAATAAAGGTTCCTGTAAAAGATAAGCCGTTGCAATAATCATCGGACAGTAAACCTGCATCAAAAGAGTCACCAATTTTTTGCCACTTGTCTTTTTCTAGTGCGTATTCAAAGTGGAAACTATTGTGTTCAAATATCACTTTAAGATAGACCTTTTCCGTTGTGCCTAGTGGCACAGGTGTGTCTAAGATTTCTTCATAACGCCGAGCGTCATAGCTCATGATGTTTAAGCTTTTGCCAGAGACTTCATCTTGACTGATGCGTAAGTAAACCCAATGACCAGTGTCATAGTAGGCTGCTAAGCCTGCCATTTGCTGAAAGCTTTCAGGATTGAATTCAAGACAGGTTTCAGCTTCTGCATTGTGTGACTGTAAACGTCTGGCAATTAAGCTTTGTTTGTGTCTTGAAATGAGTGATTCTTGACCGTGAATACGTAGATGGCTGGGTCTAGCATCTAATTTTAGCCAATCAGTTGTATAAGGAATTCTAAGCGTTTGCCAGTGATTGGATAATTCGCTTGAATCAAAATCATCTTTAACTGCTTCAACTGGGAAAGGGTTTTCGGCTAAACTTGATTCTGGAACTTCTAGTTGTGGATGATTACCGCCTGTAGCTAGGCGGGGCCAACCGTCATCATCCCAACGCAATTTTTGAATACTGGTTTCTCGACCTAGGTTACATCGACCACGTTGTTCCAAAGGGCGACCACAGAGGTGTGCCAGATACCATTCATCGTCAGTGGTCTGTACCCAACTGGCGTGACCTGCTTTTTGGATGGGTAAGTCTGGATGATCCCAAGCGCTTAGAAGCGGATTATCTGGATGTATTTCGTAGGGACCATCAATGTTTTTGGAACGAGCAAGTGTCACTGCATGCTCATACGATGTGCCACCTTCAGCAGTCATGAGGAAGTACCAGTCGTCTACTTTATAAATGTGGGGTGCTTCGGTTAAGCCAATAGGACTACCTGTGAAAATATTTTTGATGTCGCCAACAAGTTTTTGTTCAGTGACACTATATTCTTGCAAAAGAATGCCAGCAAAAGGATTTTTATCTTTGCGGTGGTCCCAGACCATATTCAAAAACCATTTGCGACCATCGTCATCATGAAACAGTGATGGATCAAAGCCGCTTGAATTCATATAAATAGGTTCTGACCATGGACCTTCAATATTTTCTGCTGTGACCATATAATTATAGGAGTCTTTGAAGATTTCGTCAGTCGCCCATGTTTTCATATCTGTATAGATAAGATAAAACATGCCTTCAAAGTAGCTAAGCGCAGGTGCCCAGATGCCACCAGAATTAGGATTACCAAGCATGTTCAGTTGACTTTCCCTTGTGAGGGCATGGGTGAGCAAGCGCCAGTTTTTTAAGTCTTTGCTGTGGTGAATTTGCACCCCAGGAAACCATTCAAAGGTTGA
>CALHRJ010000574.1 GCA_938038395.1 uncultured Deinococcales bacterium
CCATTTTTACGGCACCAGCATTATCTAACATGACATGGCTAAAAGGACTATCAGGATAAAAGTTATCTACTTCTATTAGCGCTGTACCTCGTTCTTTAAGTGTTTTAAGATACTCAAGGTTGCTCGAGCCGTAGCCAGCCCGCAGTATAATCCCAGCTACCCTATTGCCATGAAACTGATGCAGATGACTACTTTCTAACTTAGAATCATATTCATTATCGGCAATAAGTAAGGTATAGCCCTTTTCCCTAACTGCCACACCAATTTCCCGTGTCAACTCAGCAAAAAACGGCTCAACAATACTACCAATTACAAGCCCTATAGTCGTATTTCGACCACTACGCAAGGCACTTGCAAGCTGGTCAGGTTCATAACCTAACTCATCTATAGACTTTTGAACTTTCGCCAAGGTTTCAGGCTTAAGTTTGTCTGGGTGCCTAATCGCACGCTTGGCGGTCGTTGCAGAAACACCTGCATGTTTAGCAACATCTAGAATAGTAGTGGACACGAGTCCATTATAAGCATATCAAGGCTTGACAAGACAAGTCTTATGCGTATAAGATTAAGATTGTAAATAAAAACATCTGCATTTTCACATAGTTTCTTTCCAGATAACTCAATATTTACTATATTGAAACTCTGCACACTAACTAAGTGAAGTGTGTGTTTAGGAGAATTTTTAAAGTTGAAGTAAAATGGTCACGTGACCATAAACAACTACTTTATCTCCCGTGCTAATCAAAATCAACCAAACCGATTGGCATAGACTTTACGAAAACTTCTTTTGAAGGAAGGAATACCACATGCAAAAATTATTGCTATCCGTCTTGCTACTTGTAGCAGGCAGCGCATTCGCGCAGACCACAGTCACCATTGCATCTGTAAACAATGGCGACATGTTAACCATGGAAGAGCTCAGTAGTGAGTTCGAAGCAGCAAACCCAGACATTAAACTTGAGTTTCTCTTCTTAGACGAAGGTACTCTACGTTCACGTCTAACCACCGATGCTGCAACTGGTAGTGGTGCGTTTGACCTTGTAACTGTAGGCGCATACGAAACACCAATCTGGGGTAAAAATGGCTGGATCGCTTCTCTTGATGAGTTAGCAGAAAAGCACCCAGAATTAGCAGCTGACTATGATTTCGATGATATTCTACCTGCTATCAGTGATGGTCTAAGCTACGAGGGTGAACTTTTCGCAGTTCCTTTCTATGCTGAGTCAAGCTTCACAATGTACAACAAGCGTCTTTTTGATGAGCACGGTCTAACCATGCCTGAGCAACCAAACTGGGAGCAAATCAGACACTTCGCATGTACAATCCATGACCCAGAAAATGGCGTTTATGGTATTGCTCTTCGTGGTAAGCCTGGCTGGGGCGACAACATGGCTCCAATCACAACTGTTGCTAACACATTTGGTGCACAATGGTTTAACTCTGCTGGTGAGCCTCAATTAGACTCAGCTGCATGGAACTATGCACTTTCTTTCTACACAAACCTAGTGAATGACTGCGGTCCTCCTGGTGTAACTGGTAACAGCTTCCCTGAGTCACTAGCACTTATGTCAGAAGGTAAAGCTGGTATGTGGATCGACGCAACTGTAGCTGCAGGCTTCCTTGCTGGTACAGACGCTGGTCCAGATATGGCACAAGCTCTTGCTCCAATCGGTACTGTAGCTAAAGGTAATGCTTGGTTATGGTCATGGAACCTTGGTATCCCTGCTGCATCTGATGCACAAGACGAAGCTTTCCGCTTCCTAATGTGGGCTACTTCAAAAGAGTACCAAGAAAGAGTTGCTGAAGAAAAAGGTTGGGCTGCTGTTCCACCTGGTACACGTCAATCACTTTATGAGCGTCAAGAGTACTTAGATGCTGCTCCATTTGCTGAAATGACACTTGGTGCAATCCTTAAGGCTGATCCAACAAACTCAACACTTAGACCAAGTATCGCTTCTGGTGTTCAGTATGTTGCAATCCCTGAATTCTCATCAATCGGTGGAGATGTTGCTCAAGAAGTTGCAGCTGCACTTGCTGGTGATATCTCAGTAACAGAAGCACTTGCACGTGCGCAGCGTATTGCTGACGAAGCAATGCAAGATGCTGGTTACTACTAAGCAATAGTTTTCTATACATAGAAGTAATATTTTCAGTAGCTAGCTACTGAAACCCTTCCAAGAGATTAAAGGCGTATGTAGCTTACATACGCCTTTATCTCTATCAACTCAAGACTTTATTTTAATAAATTGCACCAATATTTTACGAAAAATGTTTTATAGATTTTCTACTGCAACAAACTGATTTACTATCCAACTACTCTTTGACACCCTATTGATTGCTAATACATTCAATATTTATCAAACCCTCCAAGAAAGGCATCAAGACTTAAATTATGGTTGAACAAACAAGTTTACGAAAGTATCTTTCTGCACCAGGTATATTGTTTTTGATTATCGTTACACAAATACCTTTTGTAGTTGCTATATACTTTGCATTTACAAATTGGAACTTACTACGCCCTGGTAGTAACCAGTTTTTAGGTTGGGACCGAATGTGGAGAAATTTCACTCGCATTCTAAACAACCCTGATTTCTATACGGTTCTTTGGAACACAATCTTTCTAACTATAAGTGTTGTTGTCCTGACCTTTATATTTGGAATGGCTTTGGCACTCCTACTAAACAGACCCTTTCCTGGCAGAGCACTTGCTAGAACACTACTCATTACCCCATTCCTGGTTATGCCAGTTGCTGCAGGTGTTTTGTGGAAGAACATTGTTCTAGAACCAACTAGAGGTCTACTAACTTACATCATGGAAGCTTTTGCTCCAGTGATTCAAGTTGGAATAAATATTCTTAACGCTATAGGTTCTGTTCTCACACCTATTCTTAAACCTATAATAGCGCTTATCAATCCAGTTATAGATCTTCTAAATACAGGTCTTTTCACAGTAGTAACCTTGTTCACCAGTCTACCTTTTATAGGTATTGAAGGCCCAGCAGAATTTGCGCCATTGGCACACTTATCTCTAGCAGAAAGCTTTTATCTACCAACAAGTTTTTATCTACCTGAAGCCTTTCCAATGGCCTCAATCATTTTGATTGTGACTTGGCAGTGGACACCGTTTGTCATGCTTATCTTGCTATCAGGCTTACAGTCTTTGCCAGATTCAACACTTGAAGCAGCCAAGATAGATGGCGCAGGTGGCTTTGGCATGTTTAGGTACATCATGTTACCGCACCTCAAGCGCTTTATTGAGATTGCACTATTGTTAGAAACAATTTTTATCTTAAATGTTTTCGGTATCATCTTTATTGTTACAACAGGTGGACCAAGCATCAATACAACGAATCTCCCTTATGAAATTTTCAAAGAAGCATTTTCACGTTGGAACGTTGGTAGGGCAAGTGCTTACGGTATCTTTGCAGTAATTCTAGCCAACATTGTTATTCTCTTATTCTTAAGAGTGCTTGGAAACCAAAATGAAAGTGAGGCACCAGCATGAACAGCAAAGCTTGGGGATATTTCCTAACCTTCATCACCTTTCTGATTGCTTTTATGATGTTCTTTCCAATCCTTTATATGGCAATAACGTCATTCAAGACTGAGCAAGAAGCGATTAGTTTTCCGCCTTCATTTATATTTGAGCCAACCCTTCAAAACTGGCGTGATGCTATTTTTGATTCTCCTTTTCCAAAGTACTTACTTAACACTGCAAGCATAACTTTCTTTTCTACTATTCTAGCGCTGCTCTTTGGATTGCCTACAGCTTATGCAATGGCCTACTATCCGACCAAACGCACTGAAGGTTCTATGCTTTGGATTATGTCTACACGTATGTTGCCACCTGCTGGTGTAATTGTGCCACTTTATGTAATCTTCAATAACTATGGCTTATTGAATACCCAAACAGGTCTTATCATTTTGTACGCAGCTATGAACTTCCCGCTGATTGTTTGGATGATGCGCTCCTTTATGCTCGAGCTCCCCTTTGACATTATCGAAGCAGCAAGGCTAGATGGTGCAAACTTATGGCAAGAATTTTCTAAAGTTATCTTTCCCCTACTCATCCCTGGCTTAGCGGCGACATCGCTCCTAGCATTGATTTTTACGTGGAACGAATTCTTCTTAGCCGTAAACCTAACGTCAACACTTGAAGCTGCGCCATTATCGGTTTATGTTTCAACCTTTAAAGCTGCACAAGGCGACTTATTTATCGCTAAGATGTCAGCAGCAGTAACTGCGTCGATTATTCCAGTACTAATAGCTGGCTGGGTAGCACAAAAACAACTGGTCACTGGTTTGACCATGGGAGCTGTAAAATGAGTACGACTACGCCTAAAATTGAGAAGGGGCTCGAGCCCATGCAAGCTGCCCAAATCATCGCGCCTAACCAAACGCGCGTCACTGAGTTGGCAAGACCAGAACCAGCAGCAAATGAAGTCATTATCGAAGTAAAAAATGCAGGTATCTGTGGTACTGACATTCATATTCTAAAAGGTGAATATGCACTCGCTCAATTCCCAATGGTGCCAGGTCACGAGTTCAGTGGCGTTGTTGCCGCTATTGGTGAAAACGTAACCCAATTCAAAGTGGGCGATAGAGTATCCGGCGATCCAAACTTACCCTGTAACTACTGCTACTACTGTCAGCGTAACCGCCAAAACCAGTGTGAGAACATTGGTGTTGTTGGTGTCAATATGGATGGCGCATTTGCTAAATACGTAGCAATTCCTGAAAGTTCAGTTTTTGATATTGGCGATGTTTCTTTTGCGGAAGCTGCACTAATCGAACCCCTTGCTTGTGTGGTTTGGGGTCTCAAACAAGTACAGATTCAAGCAGGAAGCAACATGCTCATCTTTGGTGCTGGTCCTATGGGTTGCCTAATGATGCAAGCTGTAAAACAAGCTGGCGCTGCCTCAGTAACGATGATTGATGTTGCTCCAAAACGCTTAGAACTTGCTAAATCACTTGGTGCCAATGAAGTCTATCTTTCTGATGAGTTTAAAGATATGAAGAAAGAATATGACGTAGTTGCAGACGCTACAGGCATCCCTGCAGTTTTACAAAGTGCTTTTAAATATGTTCGTCCAGCAGGAACAATTTGGGTTTTCGGTGTTGCTCCAGATGATGCACTTATGTCAGTAAGTCCTGCTGATATATTCCGCAGAGATCTCAAAATCATTGGTAGTTTTGCGCTTAATAAAACCTTCCATGAAAGCATCGAAATGGTAAAAGGTGGCAGTATACAGTTATTACCCTTAGTATCGCATACATTACCTCTATCTGAATTTCAAGAAGG
>CALHRJ010000575.1 GCA_938038395.1 uncultured Deinococcales bacterium
ACCGTTGCTGGGATGTGAACGGGGGGATATCGGGAAGGCTCGAGCCGCAGCCCAAACTATCCTCTGCTTACCAATTTATCCACAGCTCACTCAAGACCAACAAGACAAAGTCATAGAGGCTGTTAAAAGCATCTCAAAAAATCAGTAGTTTGTGCGATAGCTCAAACTACAAATGTTTTATGTGGCTTATGCAACTAAGACAGGTCGTCAATATAACGACGCACAAAATTGAGCATTTGGTAAGCGCCAACCGCATCTTTAATCAACAAAGAACGTTCAACAAAGTGTGCTAAGTCAATAACACTAGCACCAGTAAGCTCTTTTGCTTCATAACGGTCAAAACTACCTTCAAAACTAGCAAGTTGTTTATACAAAGTTTTCTCTGACGGTCTAAGACTATCGTAGGCACTTTGGAAAACTGCTTTGAGACTGCGTTGGTTATTGGGTACATCCCAAAAAGTAGTTCTTAGTACGTCACTACCTTGTCTGATTTCTTCGGCAAGTTCTTCACAAGAGAGCGTGCGTAACCTACGTGTTGCCAGTTGCAACCCAAGCGGTATACCGTCTGTTGCTTCGCATATGGTAATGACATCCACAGCATTTTCAATAGAAAAGTTGAAGCTAGGTTGTGTTTGTTTGGCACTTTCTATAAATAACTGAATTGCATCTAGTTTTTTGAGTTTCGCTAGCATTGCTGTAGCCTCTTTTTTAGAGGCTTTTTTGAAAACTGAACTGTCAAAACTCGGTAGGCTGGTACTTGGCAAAGTTAAACCACGGACATCAAAAATCCATTCTTCTTGTAGACCCAAATGCTGAGTTGAGGTCACAAGAATCTTACCCGGATTCAACCGTAATAAGGTTTTAATATGCTTTTTGATTGTCACATTGTTGTTTAAATTATCGAAAATCAAAAGCATACGTTTTGATTTAAGGTGATTCATACATGCTGTATAGGCAGAGGTTGATTCTAAAGATAAATCTAAGCATTCTGCAATCACTGAAAAGAGCTCGTGCGGATCATCAAGTTTTTCGATAGGGATGAACCAAATGCCATCAGGAAAGTGAGCTTGCGATAGCGAAGCTGCTCTTTTAGCAAGACGTGTTTTGCCAATACCACCTAAGCCTACTAGAGTAATGAGTTTGCAATCATCTTCCCAAATTAGGTTATCTAGACGTCTAAGCTCACCTTCGCGACCAATAAAGGGAAGGGCATCTTCGTACAGATTATGATTGGTAGTAGCTAGGTCATCTTCTAAAGCTTCTTGTAAGTCTTCAACTAAATCTTCTTTGACGATGGTATCTAGTTGTATATCTTTGTTAATAGCTCTTAAATTTACTGAACTGTTTAGACCTAAGGAAGCTACTTTTGTTTTGAAATTTTCGGTTGTACTTTCGGAAAACTCTTTTTGTAAGAGTATTTCAATATCTTGATGTAGTTTTTGCGCCTTGATTCGGTCACCGTTGAGCAAGGCATACTCAATAGCATAGAGGTAGTACTCTTCGGTATATGGACTTACTTCAATTGCCTTTTGCATGTAGTTAACAGCAGTGGCATAGTTGCCGTAGTTTTTAGCACCGTGGCTTAGACTTAGCAGTGCCTCTAGGTATTTATGTTGACAGTCTTCACGCTCGAGCTCGAGCCAATCTTCAAAGGGTTGAGCATTTTGAATGTGAAAGCCAGCAAGTAGATGACCATCATAGAGGGCAACTACTTTTTCAAAATAACTGATATTTATATCTTGAAAACTATCTAGTTTTTTTATGCCAGATGCAAATTGCCAAACATCAACACCAACCTCTGGTGACAGACTCAGCTCTTGTTCAAAGCTAACAATGATTTCTTCGCCAACTGTTCTATTGATTCTCGAAATTTCATCACGCAAACTTCGGCGTGCACGTTTTTCATCTTTTTCTGGCCACAGTAAGGCGTCAAGTTCATGTCGTTGAACTGACGTGCGGCGTATGGCAAGATAGCTCAGTAAAGCCATCGCCTTACGTGTACCAAGCTTAACCTGAGTACCGAGGTAGTACAGATGTGGTGAAGCAAAAAGTTTAAGGTAAAAGCGTGAGGTTACTTGTTCAGATGCTTGTTGCTTTTCAGCATAATTAGGACCTTTATAGTTAGCACTTTTAGCATTTGTTGCTAAATATATTTTGTCTGTGGCATCGCCTAAATCTGAGTCTAAATCGTCTTGAGAAAAATCAAGATAATAAGGGTCGTTTACGTCGGAAACAGTATTTAAGATAATGGTTTTGTTGACAGCGGTTTTATTGACAGCATTATCAGATGTATTGTCGTCCATATCTTCTCCCTATTCCCTGAACTCGATTTAAGTTGCTAGCTGTTGGCCCTAACTAGCTTTATTTGTTAAACACATTAGTCAAGCACATGTACTGTTGCTAAAAACGTATTACTTAGCTCAAAAAGTCTTTATGTCAAAATCAGTACTGAACCTTATTATTCACGTTAACTTATCGTTTTCACAAAACTGTAACAGTAGTAATACGTTCTTTTGTTAATTTCAAACTTTCTTCAATTTCAAATCAAGCTTTAAACTCTTTAAACTAAAGGTACTTAAAGATGTTATTTCGCTCCTATGTTTTACATGTGAAGTTTGGCTTAAGCTTTACTGCTAAAGGCCTTATTCAGTAGGTCTAGTAAGCCATAGTTAAGCTTGCAAATCACTGACTTAAGTGTAGCTATTGAGTACATAAAGTAGGTGCAACTATAGATGATTTTTCTTTAAGAACTTCTAAGAAATGCAGATTACGCAGTGTTAGCGACTAAGTAATGGAAGAGTATTCTAAATTTCAGAATGTTGACAACCTTCATATAATCTTCATTCGACAGTTTTTCGACACGCTGCATATCAAACTCATTTTGGATAACCAAGTTTTATGTGTTCTAAAGCGTGAATCTTTTGAGTGTTTTATCTACTAAGGCTAGATGACTGCTTAAGGTTCTTGAGGAGAGCATGGCGACGATGTTTTTCTTCGACTAACGCAAGGTTACTAAAGAAGATGTTTTTGGTTTGTACAAAAAATTTATGGACAGAAACATAGAAGGAATGATGTAATTCATGCAGCATTACTTGAGAGTACAGGAAAATTTGAGAGCAAGACCAAAACGATGGATCATAACCGGTGTTGCTGGTTTTATAGGTGCCAACATTTTGGAAAAACTGTTGAATCTTGATCAAGAAGTTATTGGGTTAGACAATTTGAGTGTTGGATCTAGTCAAACCCTTTTAGATGTTAAAGCTTCGGTGTCTAGCAAACGTTGGTCTAGGTTCCAATTTCGTAAAGTTGACATAACCAGTTTTGCTGATGTCAAAACTGCTATGGCTGGTGCAGATTATGTACTTCACCATGCAGGACTCAATAGCCAAGCTGCGGATAGCAGTGAAGTTAATAGAGTAAATGTATGTGGTTTTTTGAATGTTTTAGAGGCAGCTCAGGAAAGCTATGTTCAGCGTGTGGTTTATGCAAGCTCGAGCCCTGCCAATCACCTAACTCAGCCTACAGCTCCAAATACCTACCTCAATGAACTACATGCAACAACCCATCACCGCAATACCAGTAATACCAGCAGCCATACAACAACAACGATTGCATTGCGCTATCAAAATGTTTTTGGACAGCGTCAGTTAAACCACTCTACAAATCCAGCACTCGTGCCTTATTGGATCGAGCAATTGCTAGCTGGGCAGCAATGTACACTTTATGGTTCAAAAGATAACTATAAAGATTTTGTGTACATCAATGACGTTATTCAGGCAAATATCCTTGCTGCAGTTGCCTCTGATGGTGCGGCTAATCAATGTTATGACATCACTTCAGGCTATTACCTCACCTTAGAAGAGCTGTTTAAATACATTTGTAAAGCTTTTGATACCTACTATCCAGAATTGACAGTTAATACCGAAGCAGAATGTTTACCGTCGTATTTGGAACAGCAGCAAGATACTCAAATAGACATTAGTAAAGCAATTGAATACTTGTGTTTTCAGCCACACAATAACTTGGCAGATGACATAACAGCAACGATTTCATGGTATCACCGAGCGC
>CALHRJ010000576.1 GCA_938038395.1 uncultured Deinococcales bacterium
TGCTAGCTGTTGGGATGCAACCGCAGGTTGGCATGTAAAGATAGTCTTTACTTAATCACGAAATATCCCATAGGGTTGCACCTTGGCGGTTTTTGCGCCGTTTTTATACCTAGCTTAAAAACACGCTATTTCTGATAAGAGTGATGCACCGTGAAAGCTTTTGAAGAGCAAAAAAATTTTATTGGTACTGAAACTATTTTCAACCTTGGATGGGACGCACGTGTTTGACGGTCTAGGCTAAAAAATGAACTGATTCAGCAAACCGATGGTGTATAAACATGGAAATCTGGTCTGGCAAGCCATACTTCAATTAGATTACTTTCGAGGCAAGCCTTGGGGAATTCATGATCCCTGTTCTTTATTCAAAAGGTGAGTTGCAAACAAGATTAGGACTGAATGCAAGTGGGTCAGGATAGTAGCAAATAACACGTGCATTTGTGTGATGAGGTTCTGAATAGTTGCTATCAAACTTCTTGACGAAGCTACCTTCGTCTTTTTGAATCCAATTTAGGATTTGAGCATTTGCTGTTGATTCAGAACTTCCATAGTCGTAAACGTAGGTATAACTTTCGTGTAGTTTGTTGTTGCCTTCTTCTAATACAAGTTCATTTACAAAGCTTCGTCCTGTATAACTTTTAGAGATATCAGATTTTAAACGAAACATGTTATTTAAGATAGCAAAGCGATTAAAAAGTTCATAGCGCTGCTCTCTTATAAGATTGCCTGCTTCATCGAAGCTTTGAACGGATTTGCTACGGCTGTGCTCATAGTCTTCAACAGTTTTTTCTAGGAGTGTAGACTCTTTGGCTTGGTAGGCATAGTTGGTGAGCTCGAGCAGCCTTTCAGTATTACCATCATCGCTTAACTGAAAACGTTCTTCTTTAACAAGTCGTCCTTGTTTATCGTAGTTAAAAACAATTGATGCTGTAGCTGTACCTTGGTTATCGTATTTACTAATTTTAGCCAGTCTAGTGGGGGTTGATTCTAGGTAACTAAATAGAGTGCGTTCAATCAATCTACCGTTGGCATCGTAATGGCTTATTTCTTGTTTACGACGACCTGCTAAATCATTATTGCTGTCATATAACCAACCATAAGCTAGTACCGTACTTTTTTCTTCTTCTAAGATGCTAGGAATTTCCTTTTCGCAGGTATAACTTTGTTGGCTAAGGGTAGACCTAAAAGCAGCTTGGGAATCATTATTTTCATTACTATCCTGATTATTTTCAGCTTGCTTAACTTGATAGTAGCGAATGCTTTCTAAGGTATTGAAATATCCATAGATCATAAACTTACAGTCCGTAGCCTCACTTGTAGCAGGATTTAATACGGCCTCAGTAACACGTTGCCCACTATCATTGTAAAAAAAACGGAGGTGCTCGTTTGGTGTAGCATCTAGTTGAAGTGTTTCAAAGCGTTTGAATTCAATCAAGTTGCCATTAAAATCATAGTAACGCTCGATACGATATTTCGGAGCAATTAAGTTTTCTTCAATGTATTGTGAAATCCAAGGACCATCTGCATGAAGATGAAAGCTATTTTTCTTTGTAATATTACCTGCAGGATTCCACTCAGTTACAGATAAAATGCGTTTATCTGCATCAAAGCAATCAAAACCTTCTGTTTCAAAGTCAATATCTAAAGCATAACAGCCTTCAACTTTACGCCCTTGGCTTAAGTTTGTATTTTCATTGGCTGTCGCGTCAGTTTCGGTTTCATTTTTATTAGAACGGAAAAGTCGACTGAACCAATTACCTTCTTTTTCTATAATAGTTTTAGGAATTTCTTCAGGATGGTAGTAGCTACGTTGTGCGATTAGATAGCCATCTCGATCGAATATGAGTTTTTCGACCTCGTAAAAATTTGGAGCTTCCCAAACACCAAAGTTTTCTACGACAGGGCTTCTCGAGCTCTGAACTATCGCCACTGAACCATTTAGCTCAAAGTCTGTCCGATGTGGTGGTTGAATAACTTTATGCAACAAGTCTGTACTTGTTAACTTAGTGTCGGCAGTTGTATCAGGATTAACCAAGGCTGACCTACCAACAGCTTGAAGCACAGGTGTACTACTGAGCAAATCTTGTGTTAAAACAACTGCTTCGGTTTTCATGCTGCCAATGCTAAAGGGAAGCATATTTAATGCGACTGCAGCGTCATGTGGGGTTTCAGTCAATGTTTGGTTTGAATTTTGTGCCTTGGCTGTTTGGGCTAAAAAATAAGAGGCTATTAACAGTCCAACCAAAGCTATAAGAAAGCTTCTAATTACGCTGCTCGAGCTTAGGGCAAAAAACTGCTTGAAGACAAGTCTATGCCGTTGAAAAATATGGGTACAGACCTCTAGCCACATAGCATGAACACTATCATAGGAAATTTTTAACAGCTATGAGATAGTTAGCACCTTTAAGTAGGCACAAAGCTATGATTTGGCAATGATTTGGTCATGATTTGGCGTGCAAACGTGACAACTAGGTAAGTTGAGATAAGATATTTAAAGGTATCCGAAAATTAAAAAACATTAATGTATTTCGGATGAACTATGTTTTCGTCTCACTATTTTACCTATTTCTTAGGACTTGGATAAGGTAGACTTAACAATGAACTTACAGAATGCTAAATTCTTCGAAATTTGCTTCAGTTTAAAGTAGATTTCAAATAAGAATTTTATAGTCATGTGACTTTATAAGTTACAAAATTCTACACCGATGCTGCGTCGGCTTACCGTGCAGTTGTTCATTTTTTGAGAACAAAAATAAAGTTCACTTAAAGAAGGGAATATTGAGACATATGAACAAACTCATCTCTCGTTTATTTAGTACGCTCTGCGTTCTAGCTTGTGCCGCACTCTTTAGTTTTGGTAGTGCCCAAGAGCAAGCTTGGATTCCTTACCAAGTTGGTGAAGATTTCCCAAGCAACACAATCATTGGTGGTCAAGAAAGAAACTTGCCACAGTATATCTGCCGTATTGATTATCGTGGTGGTAATTACCCAGGTAGAGTTTTCTTTAGACCATTCTTGCCACCTACTTGTAACATTGGTTTTGGTTCAGCAGAGGTATTTGACCTGAACTTTGAGATTCTTGTAGGCAGTAATGTGTCTTGGGCATCTCTTGAAGCCGAGCGTGAAGGTGCGCTTGTTGGTGGTCAAACACCACAAGGTGAGCAAATTGCTGTTTGCCACAGTGCCTATCAAGGTGGCGTACATGTTGGTTACTTAAACCCAAGTAGTGGTTGTGTTATTGGTTATGGTAATCGTGCTGTAGCTATTAGAGAATTTGAGATTCTTTACAGAGACGGTCCGATCGTCGAAGAAGTACAAGAAGAAGTACAACCAGAACAAGCTACACAGGAAGTCGTTGTAGAAACTACAACAACACCAATAGCTGGTGGTTTAACAAGTCAACTGATCGTGCCTGTAGAAGAGGTACAAGAAGAAGCTGCTGCTCCGATGATTGCACCACAAAGCATTTTGATTACACCTATGACCAACGTGCTTAGCTGTGAGCAAACTGTAGCACTTCGTCCTGAAACCTATATCAGCCTGAAAGGTGGTAGTGATTACAACGGTAAAATTGAGGCTATGAACCAGTGGCTAAATTGCTCAAGCGCCCTAAATAGCTCTACCTTAGAGACTTTAGGTGAAAAAGGTGAACATTTAGCAAGTGTACGCACTGCTATGTTAAACCTTGTTAATTCACAAAAACTTTTGAGTGACCTTCGTAATGGTGACGCAACAATTTCTGCTGAACTTCATAATCAGCAAAAGATTAGCGTTGAAAAAACTATTTCTGATCTAGCTGAAGCAATGAGCATTGGTCAAGACGCTTTTGAAGCTGAGCCATTAGCTGCGCTTATTGGTAAAGCTAAGACTTCAATCATTGGAAATGTAGGTACATTACAACAGGTAGATGCAAACCTACTTGCACGTAATCTTGGTCAAGGTCGTGACTTTGCAGGTAGCTGGTTAGAAGCGAGAAACTTGTATATTGAGTCTTTAAATACACTGAACCAAACAAATATTGAGCACTTTCCGAACTCATTGCTAGAGTATGAAGTTATGGATTTAACTTCACAACTTACTGATAACTGGATTGCTTCTTTAGCACTCCCTTAAGTAACTAGAAGTAATAAATTTTATGGGATGCATTTTAATGCATCCCATTTTTTTGTTATCTAGAGTTGGCTAAGAGCTAAAGAATAATGGATAGTTGCATTTCAGGACAAATCTAAGGATTTTCAAACTCTACTAAAAACATAAGGAAGGTTCTTTAAGAACTCCTTCTGAAACATTCGTGTAACAGGTTACATGCCTTCAGCTCTAAATTGATAAAGCTACCGAATTGTGGGCATCTATTTTGAAACCAATGAGGTTGCTAAAAGCGTTTCTGTGTAATTTTGACCTCTACTAAACGGATTTGTTGTTACTTGCCCTTGTTCACCGATTTGTCAGAGGTTCAACAAATTGTAAAGAGCTTTAAATATAGATTAGGTTGCTAATCCAGTCGATTGCGAGAGCATAAAAAATAGCTGTATGGTTACTAAAAACCATACAGCTTGTGAATGTTTGAGTTGTTTTAGCTTGAAGCTAGGTTAAGTTCTATGATTATTGCTGAGCTACTATTAGCTGAGCCCACTATTGCTGAGCCCACTGTGTAGGGTCTACAGGAATGCCCATAACACGCAATTCCCAGTGAACATGCGCGGCTGTAACCAAACCAGTTGCGCCAGCATAACCTATGACTTGACCTTTAGTGATTTCTTCGCCTTCACTAACCAGTAGTTCACTCATATGGCTGTATGCAGTACACATTCCTAAACCATGATCGACAAGAACTGCATTACCCCTAATAGCAAGCTCTTCTGCTAAACGGACAATGCCATTTTCAGACGCATAGACTGGGGTGCCTTCTTTAGCACGAAGATCTAAGCCACGGTGATAGCTATTGAAGGGACCACCATTGTAAGCACGGTTGATGCCGAAGGCTGAAGTTTGCTCTGGGTTTTCGGTCGGATAGCCAAATGCAGTTTCCCAGCGCTGGATTGGATCAAAGCGACCACAGATTTCAGTAACACGTTCTGCTTCCAAACGGCTTGTATCAGGACCTAGCAAAGCAGTGCTACTAGCGGGTAAGTCAATATTTTCTTTGCTGTATTCAACTGCGCCAACTGGCATAGGTAGTGTTAGGTTGGTAACTTCACCCGCCATGCTACGTAGTTCTATATCTAATGGATAAACACCAGGTTCTTGTAGTACTGGTACAGCCAAAATTGAACCTTGTTTGGTAATATCTTCTGGATTTGGATAGAAGTTATATTCTTGACCTAAGAAGATTGCTTTTAGGAAAGCTGCGTCCGATAGTTCAATATTCAAACCAAAAGAGCGTCCTTGCCACGCTTCTGGTGGAAGAAAGGTCATGCTTGAAATAGGAGCAGGGAAAGTTTCAGGCCATATAGCATCGGTGAAGTAGACCAGTTCCACAGGAGCATCAGTTGTTTCTGTTTGTTCTGCTGATGTTGTAGCTCCACTTGTTGTTTCAGCCGCGATTGCACTTACTTCATTTGCAATGTTGTTAAGTTCAGTATCGGTGTCAGTAAGTGGATTAATAAGTGCATCTTCTTCAAGGGTGATGCCGTCCATACTGATATTCAATACCTGCCCTACAGCGATTGAGTCTGGATTGGTGATGTTATTAAGCGCAATAATCTGACCAAGTGTTAGACCGTTTGCTTGTGCAATTTTATTAAGCGTGTCACCAGCCTGTACTTGATAGGTCGTCTGTGATTGACCTAAGGCTGTTACTGATAATGTGAGTAGTAGTAAAAAACATATAGTGAGTAAGTGGTGTATCTTTTTCATGCTGCTAGCATAACGCATGAACATGAATATAATTGTTAAACTATACGCATGAGACATTTTTTACTTCTGCTAGGTTTTTGGGTAGTTTTAACTGGTACCGCAAGTGCGCAAGATGCTAGCTGTTCTGCTGATGGGCTTACTGCCATCTATGATATTCAGGGCGACGACCGTCGTTCACCTTTTGTGAGTGAGGTTGTTAAAACTCAGGGAGTAGTCACAGGCGTATTTTTGGGCAGAGATAAGCTAGATGGTGTGTTTATGCAAGCACCTGTAGGTGATGGCGATAGTAGCACGTCTGATGGCATCTTTTTGAAAATTTCTAGTCGTAGCGACTATGCTGACTTAGAGTA
>CALHRJ010000577.1 GCA_938038395.1 uncultured Deinococcales bacterium
CATGCTTGTAGTTTAATTCACCTTCATCTGGTTCAGAGCGATTTGGAACTGAAGCAATCTGAATATGTCCAATGATATCTTGTAAATCTCGCAATCGTCTAGAAATGTCACCTTCCATAATCTGAATGTGATAGCAATCAAACATTAGTTTAAGATTATCAGCAGCAGCTTCTTCAATAATCGTTTTAGCTTGTTCAGAGGTCTGTAAAAAGTAGCCTGGTGCATCAAAATGATTGAGTGGTTCAATCAAAATCGTCATACCCATATCAGATGCTTTAGAGGTTGCGTAACTTAAATTATCGATAAGGGTTGCTTCAGCAGCTTTTCCTGATGCATTTCCTGCCATAACATGGATGTTTACTGCATTGATTGCTTGAGCATAACTAAGTGCTTGGTCTATCGAGGCTCGAGCCTCACTCTCGCGCCCGACTAAAGCAGCAAGTCCACTATCCCCAGCAGCAACATCGCCACGAACAGTGTTTAAACCCAACATGTTTAATCTAGTTTCAATCAGTGCTTGATTGACATCTTCTACAGGAATCTCATAAGGCCAGTGACACTCAACAGCGTCAAAGCCTGCTTTTTTTGCTGCCCTAATTGCATCGGACAAAGCTAATTCTTTCCAAAGAAATCCTAAATTTGCAGAAAATTTTGTCATACTACTATTCCTATTCCACATCAAAGTGTGTAACTACATCAGCTATTTAAGAGGTCAGCTTAGTACTCTATAACATAAATAAACTGATGGTTTCCTAATCGCTTAAACGTCAGATGCGAAGACATTCACGGTTTATACAACGCAAAATAAATTCAAGACTATTAAAGAGCTTATGTTACACAGTACCTAGTAGCATCATCACCTCAAACTAACATAGCAACCTAGCAAGTTTTGCTGTTTCTTCAAGGTCTTCAATTGCATAGACTGCTGCTTCAATGTCTTTTACTGCAACTACAAATCTATGCTCAACTAGCATTAGCATAACTGCTAGGAATTTACCTGCTAAACCATGCATAGTCTTCACCCATAGCAGGTCAGTAGAACGAATGTATTGCCTCCTTTCGCCTTGGCAGCTAGGTGCAGCTAGGTCTTAGTTTAGAGAACTTTGCCGACTATTCTGAAAACTTGCTGGTAGCCAAAAGAACACACTCAAACCTCGTACCAAGTAACACTAAATTTATAAGAAAAACTATATCTTCTACAGCTTCACCAATTATCATAAGGTCTGTATCTTGCATAACATTTACTACACTAAGCTTATGAACTTATGTAACTTTTGAAAACATCTACTCCAGCCAAAACATCTGCTCCAAAAACATGTTGTCTTACATAAAAAATCATCTATAACGACTTATTCACCTCTTTATACCTATAAAAAGACTCTCAAAATCTTGATTTCCCATAGCCAATATAGCGTTTACTAATACCGAGTCAAACAGGCATACTTCAGCTTACAGAACTCTCAAAAGCTGAATAATTATGAGTGTTAGATAAGCACCATTTACTTAACTCTTCATAGTTACCGAATTAAACACCTTTTCGACAGTTTTTCGACACAAGAAGAGAGATTCTTTACTTAGAAATTCGGGGGCAGTTTATCTACTTCTTTTAGTTTCACTAGATTTACATAGTTCATAATCTAGTTCCCTAAAGGTTGTAGAAATATTTCGTTTGACTATGTTTTGTAAGGGAAATGTAGTTAAGGCAAAATTATGGAGGTTGAAATGAAACATCAAAACCGATGGTATCAATTCATCACAGTTTTATTATTTTTGGTCCTGATTGGCATGCTTAGCAGTTGTGGAACGGTTGAATCAACTACTGCTACCTCACCAATCACAAACAATCCATCCAGTGGTTCTACAGGACACATTGGACATGATGATAGTCATGACTATCGTCACCTAATTGCGAAAGCAAATGTTGGGGACCTACTTATTAGTAGCAATACAACTGCCTTAGCAAAAGCACCTGAAGGACAAGGCACAGTTGGATTTAGTCCACAACTTCGTCCAATGTTTACAGGCTCACCTCGCGTAGATATGAAACTATTAATCATCTCTGCTGAAGGTGGCGTAGCTGATCCAACCCTTGCAGGCATTACATTTTTTGCAAAAGAAATCGGTATTCCTTACGATGTTATGATTGCAAAAAACGAAACACTCACTGAAGCCAAACTTATCAATGCCAATGGCGATGGTAAATATCAAGGCATCATCACAACGGAAGTAGGTCTCCTCTTCAATAATGGTGGTACTTTTGTTAGTGCATTTGATACTGCGGAGTGGAATCTCTTATGGCAGTATGCGCGTGAGTTTAATGTTCGCCAAATTGCAATGAGCGGTTTCCCTGGAACATTCCCTGAAGACTATGGTCTTAGAAATTTAACTCAAAGTGGTAATGACCGCAACATTAGATTAACTAGTCAAGGTGCACCGATCTTTGGTTCTTTAAAAAGTAATGCAACTATTCCTGTCACAGGTGCTTTTACCTATGAAGCTGGTCTATGTGGCGCTGCTTGTCCAACTATATCTACAACACCTATCATAACTGACGCTGCTACTAACAATGTATTAGGGGCTGTTACAACAACAGCAGATAGCCGTGAAGTTCTTAGTTTAACAATGAACCACAACAGCTTCCTTAGACACACAGGGCTTATGGCTTATGACCTTATCAATTGGGTTACTGAAGGTATCTTTATTGGTGAACGTCGTATGTACTTCTCACTTGATGTTGATGACCACTACTTGAGCAGTGCTGTTTGGAATCCACAAACCAATTCTGTATTTCCAGTAGAAGGACCAGGTAGCTTCGTTTACCAAATTTCAGCTACAGATTTATATGAAGCAAGAGATGGTGTCTTAGACTTACGTAGTCGTTTTAATGTGCCTAATTTTAACTATAACCAAGTCTTCAATGCTGATAAAGCAGATCCAAATGCAAGCCTAAGCTGTGCAAACAATGCTTCACTTAGTTCAGCAACACTGTGCGTAAAAGACTTTTTCCCATGGATAAGCCATACCTTTACGCATGCAGAAATGGATTTCTTAGATTACTCGCAAGCTCGAGCTGAGTTCGAACTCAACATTAATTTTGCTGAGACAAGATTACCTTTCGACAGACAATTCTTAGTCACCGGTAAACACTCTGGTTTAGGTTGGTATCGTATTACTGATGCACCAGCAGGCGCGCAATGTGTTGTTGACCAAGTACCAGGAGATCCTTTCTGCCAGTATGGTCTTGAAGCATCGAATGTTGCTATGCTTCAAGCTGCAGAAGATTTGGGCATTAAGTACCTAGCTGCTAACCGTGGTTGGAATACTCATATTGCTGAGTGTGATACTTGTTTAATTACACACCCTCTTAACTCAAACATCAAACTCGTACCACGTTGGCCAACCAATATTTTCTTCAATACAACAACGCCAGCAGAAAATACTTCAGAATTTAACTACCTTTATGGTCCAAATGGAATTGTTAGAGATGGCAACGGAAACACCTTCTTTTCTAGCAATCAAACTTGGTCACAAATTCTCGACTTTGAAGCAGACATTACGATGCGCCACATCTTAAGCACATCTCCGTATCCTCACTATGTTCACCAAAATAACTTGCGTGAATATAGCAATGGTCGCAGCTTAGCTTATGATCTTTCAGAAGCAGTTTTCCAAGAGTACAGCAAGTACTTCAGCCTACCCCTAATTTCACAAGATTGGGCTGGAATGACAGAGACCTTAGAAAATCGCACAAGTTTCTTTAAGTCAGGTGCTAGTGGTGTTATCAATAAAGTAGATAACACAGTAACAATCACATCGACAAATGGTGGAACTGTTTATGTTACAGGTACACAATTTGCCAATACACCGACATTTAACTATGGAAACAAACTTGTCAGTGAAGCTCAACTTAACAAAGGTGAAAGCATCACTAATGGTACTGGTGGTCCACCTGCTCCAGGTAATATCCTTACAAATGGTGGTTTTGAGTCAAATCTAACTGCTTGGACTGCTTGTAACTCTGGTATCAGTACAATTGTTGGTACAGCAACAGAAGGTTCTAAAGCACTAAACATTAAACCAAGTGGTACCGCTGGTGCATGTTTATTCCAACAAGCTGCTGCTGTAACTGGAAGCACTTATACCTTTAGTTGTCAAGCAAAACGTGACCAAGCAACTGTATGGTCATCAATGAGCTTAAGTTTCAATACAAGTACTTATAGCCAACTAAGTACAACGCTGAAAGAAATCACTGGCTCAGCTTTTAACCCAATTAGTGTTTCACTTGTGGCTCCAGCAAATGCTGCCTACGTTGCAGTAACACTTTATAGTGAAGACAGCGCTACGATTGACGATTGTATCCTTACTACTGATGCAGTCAACCCACCACCACCACCACCAGGTCCAACAAACTCTGCACCAACTATTGCAGCAGTTGCTGCACAGAGTAGTGTTCAAAGTACGTCAGTAGCAGTTGCTGTTACTGCACAAGATCCAGATGGAGATACTTTAAGCTACAGTGCAGTTGGTCTTCCAACAGGCGTTTCAATTTCTTCAACAACAGGTATAATGTCAGGGAAACCCGAAGTCGCAGGTTCTAATACTGTAACCGTCACAGTAAGTGATGGTGCTTTAAGCACTCAAAGTAGTTTTACTTGGGTAATTACACCAACAGTTACACCGCCACCATCAGGTACCAACCTTCTTACAAACCCTGATTTCGAAAGTGGTTTGACAGGTTGGGACTTAAGTGGCTGTGGTTCTGGCACAATTACAACTTCAACTGATGCTAGTAGTGGCAATCAGTCTATGACACTAACAAATGCAACTGCTTGTGTTGGTCAAGGACTAACAGCAACTCCAGGTAGCGTATATACGCTCAGTTGTGACGTTAAAAACGTCAGTAGCGCTTATGGAGATATGAGCATTTATGCAGATGATACTGAAATTGCAATTGCTGAAATTTCAGGTAGTAGCTTTAATAGAGTAAGCATTAGTGGTATTGCTCCAACTAATTCTAATGATATCTATGTTTATTTCTATCACGAAGATACTGGAAGTATTATTGTTGATAACTGTTTATTAACTAAATAATACTGATTACCTTACATATTTAGTTCATTCTAAATGTAAAAAGAAGAAGCACCTCCTACTCATAAGTAGGAGGTGCTTCTCTTTTGATAATGTTATACACTGCTCGTTCGAAATAGTAAAACTAGTAAAGCTAGAAATAATTAGAAAGACCGTGGATATCTAAACGTTGTGTACTAATACACGGCCTTCCAGAGAAGAGTGAAGGGTCTAAGCAGTTGACCCAATCCCAGAGTTTTGATTTTAACCCTAAGATGAAAAAGATTAACATTTATTCATGATTAATTCAAGGCAAAGAATCACTATTTGTTTTTTATATCTAAAAAGTTTCTAAGCCATCTCTTATTTTTCCTCAGCAAAAGCTGTCACAAACTGTTAAACTAAGCAAAACGTAGTACTAAGGCTAGCATCATGAAAAACAACCAAACGCTTCTACCTGAAGACACTCAGCAACAAAACTTCTACCAGAAAAAGCTCGCAGAAGGTGGTGCAATTCTTGCGCCTATGGCAGGCTACACCGATGCTCCCTTTCGAAAGTTATGCCGAGACTTTGGAAGTAGTTGGGCAGTTACTGAAATGGTTAGTGCGAAAGGTATGGTTCAAGGTGATTTACAAGGTATCGAAATTGGTGAACCTTATCCTGATGAGCCCGATTTAGTCATTCAAGTTTTTGGGGGCGAAGCTGATATTGTTGCTGAAGGTGGACGGATTATCTATGATCATTACAGTCCTAAAGCTATTGACTTAAATATGGGTTGTCCTGTTAAAAAAGTGACTGGCAAGAGTTGCGGTTCTAAACTCATGCAAGATCCTGAGCGTGCGGCAGACATCATCACAGCACTTAATGCAGCCGTTCCTGTACCTGTAAGTGCGAAAATGAGACTTGGTTTTGACAAAATGAATGTACTTGAAGTAGCTCGAGCCTTGGAAGAAGCTGGCGCAGCCGTCATTGCGGTACATGGTCGCACAGCAGAGCAAAAATACACAGGCGAGGCTAATTGGGAAGCCATTCAAGCTGTTGCTGAAGAAGTGAGTATACCCGTAATCGGCTCTGGTGATGTACAAACAAAAGAACAGTATGAGAACTACCGCAAGCTTGGTCTTGGGGTCATGATCGCCCGTGGTGCGATGGGTAAACCTTGGATATTTGCGGAGCTTTTTGGCGCAGAAAAACCTGAAGCAGAGCAGATTGCCAGAGTTGCTTACAAACACGCACAGTTACACCTGAATTGGTACAGCGATGGCAGTGAATACGGAGAACTACGTGCCATGCGTCATTTACGTTCACAATTGCTAAAATATTTTGAGTTTAGACCTGATAGTAGAGCTATCCTCAAAGATGTTTCAAGTTTAGAGCAATTAGCTGCTTATATTTTGCAAGAATTTGAGCTTGATTTAAGTGGTGAGATTTGCACAGATCTAAAACGGGCGCGTCCAGAACGCAAAAGAAAACAAAAACGCAATTGGAAGAATCGTAAAAGCCGTAAACAACAGGCTGAAAATAATTTGGCTATAGGCTCATAGTCTACAGTTTGAACTATAGCCACTTAACATCTATGGCTGATGTCGGATAAAGATTCCAAAAACTAGCAATTTAGTCTTCTACACCGTCACAGACAGCAATTGTGGATTTCGCTGTTTTTTACACTACTTGTTAATACCGAAATGAATCAAGAATGTCGTAATGCCAAAAATAACCATAGGTTGGAAAGTGCTCATCTTTCGGTTCTTTTGAAGATACAAGCGACAACATGACTATGACATTTATCTTTCAGTTTAGTATAAGATGCAAAACCCCACCATTTTTTGTCCGTCACAGACGCTAAAACTCGATTTAGCATCATACATATCTATAAGCTTATGATTTTCCACAGTCTGCTTAGAGTGCATCCAATTAAGGTTGCAAGGTCTTGAGAGCATGTTTTCAAACGAAGTGTACTTGAACCTAAGCTCATTCATAAACTGCAAAGCTGGGTTCCAAACGAACCTAATAAATATTTTGATATGTTCCAGAGCGTTTTCAACTTTGAGCAGTACACACCCGTCTGCTCAACAAACTACATACACAAATGACTATGATGATATAAACTTAGATTATTCTAATAATATTCCTTAGTCCATAAGGGCATTATTTGCAGATCGGAGTGGATATGAATCCCATCAATTTAATTGAAAATACTGAAGACCTCGATGCAATGTTACAAGCATCAGAAGAAAACCCAGTTGTCTTGCTCAAACACAGCAATAGCTGCCCAATAAGCTCAGCAGGTCACAATCAATTTATGCAACTTCAGGAAGAAGAAAATGTAGCCATGTACATGGTTGTGGTTCAGACAGCTCGAGCTACCTCTATGGAAATCGCTGAACGCTTAGGCGTAACACACCAATCACCTCAAGTCATCATCATAGATAAAGGTGAGGCAAAGACCGACATGTCGCACTACAACATCAAAACAGATGCTGTTCTTAGTGCTTACACTGATATCTCGAATAGCTAAAAATATAACTAAAGCAATTACCTCAGCAGAACTTTACAGTGGCAAACTGGCGTTAATAATGGTGCCTTCACTTGAACTACTGTAAAGCATCAACTCACCATTGATAATTGAAAAAGCTTTTTTGAACTTTTCTAGCTTGCTATCTTTAGCTAAGCTGTCAGGATTAAAGCCTTTACCATTGTCAACGATCATAAGATCAATGGTCGATTCATCTTTGGATGGGTTGAGCTCGAGCAGCACGCTGCTAGCATCCGAATGTTCTGCAATGTTGTCAAAAGCCGCCTTTATAAAATCCCTGAGCAAGACTTTATTTTGCTCAGATAAGGTTACTGCCGACACATAGTGCTCAACTTGTATTTGAGTATGTTGCTTAAATCCTTGTAAATATTCTTCTAGCGCAGCTAACAAGTCTGGGTTCTTATCTATTTCTAAAGCAATAGCTGCGTCATAATTTATGGCTGCTACATTAACTTCTTGTGTGGAAACTTCTGAACTAGCAGGCACGGTCTTAAACCCTACAGGTAAATCCTTAGACTCAACTAAATTCTTAGACTCAACCTGTGGAACATCTTTTTGAGTATCATTTATTGATTGAGTAGTCTCTTTAAAGGGTTCTAAAGTCACATCAATATCTTTTGCGGCAATAGCTGTTGATGGTCTTTCTGAAGCATTGTTCGCCACATCAGAATTAGGTAAAGGCGTGAGCATCCCTTGTTTTTCAATTACCTTTTGACTTGTTCTAGTCTTACTTTTT
>CALHRJ010000578.1 GCA_938038395.1 uncultured Deinococcales bacterium
TTAAAAACGTTTCTTTGCCAATAACATTGGGTCAACATCTGCTTCTTTAACAACGTAGTCAAAAAGTACATCAGGGTCTTTATCTAAGCCCATATTTCTAAAAGAACTACAAAGCGACTGTAAATCTTGTCTAAGAATTTCTAAAGCCTGCGGATTCTCCTCAATATTCACCATCTGTGGAAAATCAATCATGACGATATCACCTTCATGCCAAAGTAGGTTAAATGCAGAGTAGTCACCGTGAACGCGCTCCAAACGTAAAAGCTCAATTAAGATGCCTAAACTACGTTCATATGCAAATTCAACTTCTTTTTCAGTCAAACTAGCATCGGACAAGCGTGGTGCTGGTTCATCTTTATTGCCAATCAACTCCATAAGCACAACACGGCCTGCTTGAGCTAATTCAGTAGTCTTTGGTCCAAGCATAGGTGTTGGAACTGGCAGACCAGCATTGTGTAACATCCACAGTTGGTCATACTCATGCTGTACCCATAGCGCAAGCTCAGTATCTAAACCAGCTTTACCACTTAAGGCCATAACTTTCTTTTGTCGAGCTTTATTGATGTAGCGACCCATTTTATAAACTAAGTCTTTTTTGAAAGAGCGAACAACTGCGTCACGGTAAAGTTTAGCTGCCATATAGCCTTGTGGCCCTTTGACGAGGTAAACCGTAGCTTCTTTACCACTTTTGATTTCACTAATTAGTTCGTCAACTAAACCCATTTCGTGTAAGTTTTGTAGACCAAAGTCGTCAAATTTCTTTTGACGTTCTTTAGAGCCTAACTGTTTTACGGATTGTTGACCTTTAGGTTTGCGCTTATCTTTACGCTTACCAAAGCTCTCTAGTGCATCGTCTTCGTAGCCGTATTCATCTTCATAGTCTTTATAATCTGACAACTATTTTCCTCTTTCAATTTTGTTCGTTGAACATATAGTACATGTAATTCATGGAAGTCTGATATGTTCTTTAAGCTTAGTTTAGCACATGCTTGTGTATGAAGCTTGATTTTGGATATTTATGGGTGCGTCCCGCTAAAGGTTGAATGAGTATCTAAGCTAATTATGAGATTATTTCAGGTCAACAAGGA
Organism: uncultured Deinococcales bacterium; assembly: GCA_938038395.1. Classification (GTDB taxonomy): domain Bacteria; phylum Deinococcota; class Deinococci; order Deinococcales; family Trueperaceae; genus CALGZD01. The sequence goes on from CALHRJ010000578.1 coordinate 1,089, forward strand.
GGCACCTTGAAAGTTTTTTAAAAAGCAAAAAATCTTCTATTTATGATGAATTTATGTTCAACCTTGGATGGAACGCACCAGATACTTATCGGAAGTTTGCAAAGTAAACACTTTGTTGTTGATTAGTTGCTGAGCTACTAAAAGTCACAGGATAACTTTGAGAGTTTTCAGGCAATACGTAACGGTTAATAAAGTTGTCAAAGTAGTTCCCAAGGTTGGTATAAACACCTGGCTTACCAGCTTCTGCACAGCCTGATCCAAAGCTTACAACTCCAACCAAAGCCCATGAGTTTTGAACTTTCGCAAGTAAGGGCCCACCACTATCACCAAGACAAGCATCACGCCCACCTTGAGGTAAGCCAGCACAGAGCATGTCATTACTTATAAAGATGCCTGCTAGTAATTGTTTACAACGATTGTTATCGATAAAAGGTAAAGATGTTTGTTGTAATTGATTGGGAAATTGTAGCGGAGTTGCTGCTGTTCCAGCATTTGCTGGAGCAGTTGTGCTACCCCAACCTAGTACAGTGCCACTGTTGCCAACTTGAGTAAGCTGTTGTGCGGTGCTGCGGTTTGGAAGCAAGGCACGTGATTGTGGTAAGGCCTGTGTTAGTTCTATAAGTGCAATGTCATTGCGGTAAGTCGCTGCTTGAAAACTAGGATGTGTAATCACACGACGTACACCCACAAGTGTATTTGGATTGACACCTTGATTTGGTATGTAGTCTTCATTGCTAACTACACCAATCATCTCAGGACGTAAATTAAAACCTAAGTTATTTTGATTCGGATGGACACAATGTGCTGCAGTAATTAGCCAACGACTAGATATAAGTGTTGCACCACACCAACGTGTGCCTGCTGCAAAGCGTTTACCATCGTTGGTTGCAATAGCTTGATTGAGTACAAGTGCAGTCATAAAAGGGAAGTCGTTAATTGATGCATCCCAACCACCGATAACTTGTGGAGAAGCACCAAATTGTTGCGCTGGCCCAGCATAGAGATTTGTCCAACCAACAGGCATAGCTTGACTGACTTTGTAAGTACCTGCTGACAAATTTCTGAATTCATAGATACCCGAAGGATTGCTCAGGGTACTCGGTTCATTGTTATCTAGTTGATTGTTATTATTGATATCTAAATATATACGCATACCTTCAACTGTAGATTCAAAAGGTTCAAAACTACGGTTACGATTGCGGTCTTGCCAGACCTTTCCACTGATTATGTTGTTGCCTTGCTGAGTGGAAGTGTTGCTTCCAGTTGCAAAGGTAGGTTGTTGATTTGGTAGTGGTTGAGGGCGTAACGGATTGGGAAGTGTGTAGTTATAGGTGTTGGGTACGTTTGGTTGAATAGGTTGTTGTACAGGTTGAGTGGGTTGTGTAGGCTGCTGAACTGGTCGGGGTAAAAAGGGTATTTGAAAAGGAAATAAACTAGGTTGTTGAATATTGGGCTGCTGATTACTTGAGTTATTTGGTGGTTGTTGAGCAGGACTCTGTGAGGGTAGATTCTGTGAGGGTAGATTCTGTTGAGGAGGGCGCTGTGCAGCTTGCCATTCGTAAGAGCCAAAGTTAGAGAATAGATTGGAAAATGGCGGCAATTGAAAGGGGAGTCCAGATGCAGGTTGTTGATTTACTGGAGATTGATTTACTGGCGCTTGATTTATTGGATACTGGTTTATGGGCGCTTGAGAGGGGTAAGTGTAAACAGGGGTTGCAGGTTGAGTGTTTGAACTAGGAATAGAACTTCCATTAGTACCTAGTGCAAAGGGTAAGGGTTTCACACCTGGTATGCCTGTACTACCTGTAAAATTATTGTTGTTTGAAAAGTAACTGCGTCCTTGACTATCTGTTTGAACTGGCTGTTGTTGAACTGGTGTTTGATAAGTGGGTTGTTGGATATATTGTTGTTGAGTAGTATTGGTGTTTTGATTAGTGCTACCAATGACAGTATGTACAGGTAGACTTCTTGCGATAGCTGTTTGAATAGCTTCTGGATTACGAATAACTGTGTTATCTAATGCGTAATTTATAGTAAGTTCTATGGTTTGATTTTCTTCAAGAAAAAAAGGAAGCTGTGGTTGCTGTGGATTGTAGTTAAGACCATTGGATACAACTGGAATAACTGTGGTTTTATAGTTTCCACTAGGAACACTGTTAATGGTTGAGCTGCTATCGAGGTAAAGCCTGACACCGCCCTCGGTGCGCTCGAGCGTCACTGCTGCGGGAACGTTAGGTGGTAGACCGTTGATAGTGAGGATGACAGTGCTCGAGTTGACCCAAGACAACAAACTAACTAACAATAAAAGAATGCACACGACATTAAATTTAAAGCCTTTAGACCTAAACTCTTTAGACCTAAACCAATATTTAAAAAATCTATCAAACACAAGAAACATATAGCAAAAGTATACCGCACTAACCATGAACTTCTTGCGACTCTTCTCGCTTTTAGGAGTGAGTAGTGCTTTAACAAGTGAAAATCTAAGAGCAGATAAGCTAAATTAGCCTAAATTTTCTGTGTCCATAAGCTTTTTATTGGTCACAGTGATAATCAAAACTTTGGACTTTTAGTTCAGCTATTTTAGTACAGGTTTTTTGCCTTTAAGGTTTTAAAGCTAGTTGATGATGGACTTTGAAGTTGGATGATTTTACTCTGCACAAATTTATTCGTGCGTAAAACCACTCTGTACTTTAGTACAGAGTGGTTTAGTTATAGTGTAGCCTTCAAAACATACCCTTTGAATATCGTTAGTCGGTTTACTAGTTTTAGGAATAGCTAAAGTGTTTGTACATAAGCATCTGCCCAGTCCAATAGCTCTTGGACTTCAGGCATACTTGCAGCCTCACAGTAAATCCGCAAAACAGGTTCTGTACCACTAGGACGAAACATCAACCAAGCATTTCCAGAAAGGTTGAGTTTGACGCCATCAAGCGTTTCACTAGATTCAAGCTTTCTGTTTGCAATCATTTTAGGAGGCTGTACTAAACTTGCCATAACGGCATCTTTTAGTTCATTACCTTGTAAATGCAAATCTAAACGATCATAGCTATGTTTCCAACCTGTCTCAGCTTCAAAGCTTTCAAATAGTTCACCTAAGGGCATCTGAGACACTGCTAAAGCCTCGACTAGTAACAGACTGTTAGCAATACCATCACGCTCAGGAATATGCCCTGTAACGCCTATACCACCAGATTCCTCGCCACCAACAAGAACAGTATCTTCTAGCATCGCATCTACGATATATTTGAAGCCAACAGGTGTTTCAATAACATCAATATCTCGCTGTTTTGCAAGTCGCTCAATAATGCGAGAAACAGTAAAAGTCTTGACAATTTTTCCCCGAAAGCCTTTTTTGTACATAAGGTCAATCAAGACTGCAAAAATCTGATGTGAGTTGAAAAAACGCCCATCTGGTAAAACTGCGCCAAGACGATCACCATCGCCATCAGTTGCAACTAAAAGGTCACAGTCATTGTCGTTCAGATATGTTTTAGCTACATCTAAATTTAAGTCAATGGGTTCTGGATTAACACCATAAAACATCGGGTCAGCTTTTGGATGAAGCTCAGTACATTCAATACCAAGCTCATAATGTTCAATAAATGCCTTTAACCAACCTGTAGCAGCACCGCCCATGGCTTCATGACACAGCTTTAAGTCAATTTTTTTCAGTAAATCTATATCTATGAGCTTACTTAATTGCTCAAAGTAAGCTTTTTTAATATCAAAGCTTTGAATATTTTGAAAGTGTTCAGGGCTATGTTCTACAGCATCAAGAGCTGTGTTATTTGTTAGTTGGCTAACTGCCTCGTAGATGTCCTGAGTTGCAGTACCACCATAAGCGCCTTTGAGTTTAAAACCGTTATAAGGTGGTGGATTGTGTGAAGCTGTAATCATAATGCCACCACTCGCAGCGTAGTGCTTGACTGCAAAAGACAAAGCAGGTGTTGGCAAATACTCGTTTGATAAGTAAACGACTATGTTATTGCTAATCAGCACTTCAGCAACACGTTGTGCGAAGATTCGGCCATTAAAGCGTGTGTCATAACCAACAACCACACTAGCTTGCTGAGTAGGTGTATTTTCTTTTAATAAGTAATCTGCGTAGGCTTGGGTAGCTCTTGAGATATTTTTTAGTGTAAAGCCGTCAGCGATAATATCGCGCCAGCCATCAGTTCCAAATTTTA
>CALHRJ010000579.1 GCA_938038395.1 uncultured Deinococcales bacterium
ACCTACTGCAGGTGGTCCGTAAAGTATTAAGAGTTTCATAGTTATACAAACAATATCATAGTTCACAAAAGCTATCTACCTACGTTCCTAAATCTTAAGGTATTTCCTAGAATTGTTTTCTAGAACAGTGTTTGGGACTTAGTATTTACGAAGCTAAATAGAAATCCACGTGTTTGGCTTTATATTAGTATTGAAAACATATTTTCGTCACAGACGCTATTTTTAGACCTAAGGAGTTAGCACAAAAGTACATAATATGCTGAACAATAAAAAATGCCACATACTTTGAGGCAGAAACATGGGGTCACTTAATTTGGCTTGGTGAAGGTAGTTCTGAAGCCAAAGCAAAAGTTCCAGAATGTCTATAAAAATGATATCTTAGGTAAAGGAGTCTATGATGCCCTACACAGAAGTACCGTTTTATAAAGAAGTACAAAGATTTACGGATAACAAAATAATGCTCGCAGTATTAATACTCTTAGGTTTAGGTGTTTTATTCCTAGCCTACGGTCTTATCAGACAGCTATTTTTTGGACAGGTTTTTGGCAATCAACCTATGTCCAACAGTGGTCTAATTTTCATGTTTCTTTTTGTAGCGTTACTCTTCTTCTGGCTTGTCCAATTGCGATTAGTTACTCAAGTAACTACAGAAGGTATATCCATACACTTTTCATCCCTCAGTCGCTTTAAACGAAAAGTGCAATATGAGGATATTCAAACTATAGAAGTTGTTAGTTACAACGGCCTGACCGATCATGGAGGTTGGGGTTGGCGTATTGGCAAATTTGGAAAGGCCTATACTGTCTATGGGAATCAGGCCGTAAAAATCACCTTACAGGGTCACAAACTAACGCTTTCGGGGGTTATATTTATTGGTTCACAATCTGCCAGTGAACTAGCATCAGCAATCAAAAAGAATCTAGCACCGAGCTAATATATACTACTTAGATTTCTGAGGCTTTCATAGGTTTAGCAAAAAAGTAACCTTGCGCCTCATCAGCACCATACAATCGTAAAAATTCCAATTGCTCCTTAGTTTCAATACCTTCAGCAACTGTTTTTAGACCAAGACTTTGGGCTAAAGCCAATATACTAAGCACTATTGGCGAATGGGTATCTGAACTAATTTCATTTACAAAAGACCTGTCAATTTTTAGTTTGTCTACAGGCAGCTTTTGCAAGTACTGCAAAGAAGAGTAACCCGTACCAAAATCATCAATAGCAATGCTTATACCCATATCTCGTAGTTCTTGCAAACGCTCTATCACTACATTGACATCTTGCATAACAACACTCTCTGTTACTTCAAGTTCAAGGAGCTTGGGATCAAGTCCACTACTGTCTAATATTGACTTAATAAGGTCTGTGAAATTTGGACTTTCAAATTGAATCGCTGAAATATTTACAGCAACAGTAATCGGAGCTTGTCCTTGTGCTTGCCAAGCAATATTTTGTTTGCAAGCTTCACGCAGTACCCATTCACCAATCTCCAAAATCAATTTACTTTCTTCGGCAATCGGTATAAATTCAGCAGGCGATACAAACCCATGTGTTTTACTAAACCAACGAAGCAACGCTTCTACCCCAATGCGCTGCCCACTTTGTAAATCAATCTGAGGTTGATAGTAGAGCTCGAGCTCATTTCTAGCGATCGCTTGCCGTAAATCAGTTTCTAAATCTAACTTTTCTTTGGCCTTAATCGCTATTTCTGGTGTGAAACTACAGACTCGGTTGCGCCCAGTATCTTTGGCTTGGTACATCGCGCTATCAGCTCGAGCCAGCAATATAGTGGCGTCATCACCATCTCTTGGAAACAAACTCACACCAATGCTGACACCAACATTGAGTACATGAGAATCCACCTCAAAGCTATCTGTTAGAATCCGTCTAAAAGATTCTGCGACACGCATGCTATCAGACTCTTTACGCAGATTACTAAGAATCACAGCAAATTCATCTCCACCCATTCTCGCCAAAGTATCTTGTTTACGAGTACGGCTTTCTAACCTTTGAGTAACCTTTTCCAAAAGCACATCACCTGTAGCGTGGCCATAGTTATCATTAATAAACTTGAAGCCATCTAAATCTAAAAACATCACTGCAAATACAGTCTCACTACGTCGTGCCTGTGCCAAAGTCAAAGATAGCCTATTTTCAAAAAGTGTTCGGTTCGGTAAACCAGTAAGAGCATCATGGTAGGCCTGATGTTCTATATTTTGTTTTAACTCGTATTGGGCTAATGCTACTGAAGCTTGGTTACTAATGCTCTCTACGAGCTGTATATCTGCATCTGTAAAATCTGGTTCACTAAGTTCATTGAGGACTGCCATTAGTCCAAGTACTTCTTTTTCATAAACCAAAGGCGTAACAATCGTTGAACCTATCCCCATACGTTCTTTGAATTCTTTAATACCTTCAGCACCATCTACAGGACTATCCTTTTCTAAAAAGACAGTTTTCTGACTTGTGATTGCTCGACCAAGAAAACCTTGTTGTAATCTTTCAAAGCTCAAGGGTCTTAAAGGTGATGTCTTGGTCGTGGCAATTTCTTCGATTACTTGAGCCGTCATGTTGATTTTATACAAAATAATCCAACGAGGTGAAACCGCGTCACGAGTTGTCTCGACTATCACATTCATAAAGCTTGTTAGCTGATCCGTAGATTGAATAGCTTGACTAATCTTGTACAAAGCATTTGAACGAATAACTTCTTTATGAACTATTGCGTGGAGTTTGGCATTCTTAATGGCTATTTGAATCTGGTCAACAGCTTTTTGCATCAGTGTTTTATCTGTCTCTGTAAGGTCTCGATTTTCGCTACCAACACATAAAACTCCTGTGATTTGACCATCGTAAAACAAAGGCAACACGAGTATTGAATGGGTTTTTGTACCTGTGCCATCGGGAGAATTTTCTATCGGACATTCATAAAATTGTGCTTTTCCAGTTTCAAATATTGGTTGCAGAATAGGCTCATTAGTTGAGACTCTCTCTGGTATCTGTTCATAATTACCAAAAGAGGCAACACGCACCACAAATTCACCTTCTAAAGTACCAAGGCTTACACGAGTGAAATCAAATATAGCTGAAATATTGTAGACAATCTCATTAAACAACTCTTGCAAATTCAATTTATTAGTAATAACTCTATTGAGCTTACCAAGCATTTCGAGTTCCTGTAGAGCACTTTTCGAAACCTTGAACAATCTTGCATTATCTAGTGCCATTGCTGCTAACTGTGCAAAACCAGTAAGAATAGACGTCGCTTTGGTATCAAAAATCGTTTCTTCTTTAGTCGCATAGCCCATGACACCACGAACTCTATTTGAAGAAATAAGTGGCACAGATGCCACAGATTTAAACTTTTGAAATGCCTCAAATTCTATACGCGAGGCAAATGAACGATAATCATTTATAAACAGCGGTTTTTTACTTTCCCAAACCTGCCCTGAAGCACCCTCCCCCAGTGACAATTTTCTCCCAAGATCTAATTTGAAAATACCAGAAGCCGCGACTAGTTCTAACTTTTCTTCTTGATCATTTACAAGAAAGAGATATGCATCCGGATTATCAGATAAACTAGAAAGTTGGATGAGCATGGTATCTAGGAGGCTTTGAATATCCAACCGATTCATTAAGCCTAAAGCAGTTTCATGCAATGCCTGCATGTATTTGTGTTGCTGTTTCAGATCAATAAAATTTTCTTTTTCTTTTGTTACATCTAAAATGAAGGACTGGAAGTACAAAACCACATCATCTTTACCTTTGACCACACTTAATAAGTCTCTTACCCAATGGATAGTGCCATTTTTATTAACAATGCGATAAGAAAGTGATTTATTGTGACTAATTTGGGTTGAGTCTTTAACAGTAACATAGAAATCTTGATAGCTAATCTTTAATGACTCTAAATCTTCAGGATGAACCAAGTCAAACCACTGCAACTTTCCATCTAGAAAATTGCTATCTGAGTAGCCATAGTAGCTTATGTTTTTTGAAACATCATTGTAAATAATGCCAAGCTCATCCTGTAATTGCCAACGTACATAGCTGACAATCGCCTCCCCACCAATACTACTTTCTACTTTTACTACCTGCGGAATGACTGTTTTTGATTGAGTCATAGGCTTGACTGTTTCCGGCCAAAGTTGAAGCATAGATTTCCCTAATTCTGTTTTCGTTTCCATTGCCTCTGGGCATTGGAATCCTTTTGTTACTATTTTAAATTTTGTTGTGGTTAACACTACAGCCTTTCAACATATACTAAAGTTACGTAAACGACGTTAGTGAAAGTAAGCGCAAAGTAGTGACCAGCTAGCTTTGTAACAAAAGCCTAATCATAAAACATTAATTAAATGTTTCTGATTCTCTAACAATTCAAAAATGATTCGAACAATTTTATGGACAATACTGCATTAGCGCTTAATGCTTGTCGAAAATATACTTATGTCGACTTCAAAAAAAGACATTTTTATTTTTTTTAAGTCATGATTGTAAGCAATTTATTTTCGGATTTTAATGCTTCTATACCAAAAGACCTAGTGCTTTAACAAGTGAAAATGTAAGGGTTAACAATTTCAATATATCCATAGCTTCTGTACCCATAAGCTTTTTTCAGCTTAGCCTTTGAAAAACACCCTCTTATTATCGGTTGTCGCAGTACTAGCTGTAATGAATTGAAATTGAAATGTTTTTTCGTGTATCTCGAACTTTTGTATATAAAAGTCCAATCAACAAACCTGAAAGTTTTATTTTGTCTACTCTAGTATCTTTAATAGGTAATTAGAAAAGTAAGTTCTTGTAGGCCTTCTAAGAACCGTGAAGGTTTTGCACAATTTGTGTCTCAAATTGTGTTATCACAAGTACAAGAATTTTACTTTAGGAGTAAACACTTTGAAAACATATCGAATTCCCAATACAGATTTAGATGTTAGCCGCCTTGCCTATGGTTCTTGGCATATGGGTGGAAACTGGGATAAAACACCACCGACAGATGATATCAAGGCTCGAGCCGAGGAACTCGTTCGCACAGCCTATGAACAGGGCATCAACCACATCGATCTTGCTGATATTTACACAATGGGCAAATCAGATGAAGTTGTGGGTCATGCACTTAAAGAAAATACTGGCTTGCGTGAAAAGCTTGTCTTGCAAGAAAAGGTTGGCATAGTTGTCGGTGGCAACCCTGACTTTGGGCAACCCAGTCGCTTTGACTTTAGCTATGAGCATTTGGTCAAAGAAGTTGAAGGTAGTCTTAAACGTTTGGGTACAGACTATGTTGATATTCTTGCCTTTCACAGACCTGACCCGCTGGTTGAACTTGAAGAAATTGCAAAGGCCGCTGAATTTTTGCACAAGCAAGGTATGGTTCGCTATTTTGGTGTGAGCAATCACAGCGCTGCACAGATTGAGCTACTTAAAAAGTTTGTGGATTTTCCACTCGTTGTGAATCAGCTCGAGCTCAACCTACTCCATCATCACCTCATTAGCAGTGGCATCCTCGTCAACATGACAGGTTTTGACTACGCCAATACCAACGGTGTACTCGAATACTGCCGTTTAAACGACATGATGATTCAAGCTTGGTCACCAGTTGCAGGCGGAAAAATCTTCGACCCTGCACCAGATGCACCAGAGAACGTTAAAAATACAGCTGCACTTATTAGTAAGCTCGCAGAAGAAAAAAACACAACCCAGGAAGCTATTGCCTTTGCTTGGTTACTCCGTCATCCTATGGGCATCCAACCTATTGTAGGAACCTTAAAAGCTAGCCGTATTGTAGATTCTGTTCCAGCAGATGATGTCGAATTAAGTAGAGTAGAATGGTATAGCCTGCTTGAAGCTGCAAGAGGTGCAGGCGTACCATGAGTAGTAAAACTGGGAGTAGTAAGCTTGACAAGAAAACTGGTGACATTAAAGAATTGCGTAGTAGGTCACTTGCCTATGACCCACACTTTGCTTATGTGCCAGAAGATGACCGCTATATTTTAAGTAAGGGTGATGCGAAGTATAAGTTCAATGTCATAGGTACAGGGGTAAATGGGCAAGAGCATATTACTGTCACACATCTAGAAGGCAACGCTACAATTCATGGTGTTTACGACCCTAATCCAGGTAGCTTTGTCGCAGCAGAACGCACCAACGCACGTTTTGAACCAGAAACAAAGTTAGTAAACTATGACAGCCTAGAAGCTTGTTGTAACGACCCTGAAG
>CALHRJ010000580.1 GCA_938038395.1 uncultured Deinococcales bacterium
ATAATAGAAACTGTTTGCTGAGAAAATTATGATTTTAATAAGTCAAGCTAAAGTGATGGTGTGGATTCTTTTTGGGTTCTAGAGGATTGGGACATGTCTGAAAATCGCTAGAAAGCTAAAGTACTAATCTCCGGGTTTCACTTGAACGTCTAAAAGTAGGCACTTTTTCGAAAGTTCTATTACTTATCTACTTTTATGATAATCATTTTTAAAAACTATAAGGGTATTTAGCTTTCAATTTTTAGTTTATTAAGCAGGGTGTTAACTATTTATAGTCGTTGCTTGGGTCGCATGTAAGTAGTTCCCTTATTTTTAGACTGTAAATATGCTTTGGGTATTGAGAATCTTAAGAGGAAAACTATATAGACTGTAACATGCTTTGGGTTAGGGACGCTATACAGATAATAGAGTCTATAATAGCTTAACGGAAAACCTGCATATGTTCATTAAATTCTTAAGGTCTGACAAAGGTTTTACTCTGATTAAGGGTTGTTTTTTTATGTTTAAAAGATTTAGTATCTATGAATTTTTTAGTTAACTAACACCGATTTTTAGTTAACTTTTACCTAACCTTGACTCTCTAATGTGAGTTATTACACATTTTTGTAATGTTATAAGTGTTTCTTTTTGAGATGATAATCGCTAGTGTGCCCTGTAATCTCTAGCGCCTATTTAATACTTATACTAATGGAGGTCCAAAATAGAACCCTTTCGCGTTTCTGCAACTTCTAATGTAAATTCTTTGGCAGGTGCTATTTCTAAGACAGTTAGGGAAAACGATACTGTGGACATACAAGCTATTGGTCCAAGTGCTGTCAACCAAGCAATAAAAGCAATTGCACTTGCAAGAAGCTACTTAGAAGAAGAATTGTTAGATTTATATACCCAACCTGCTTTTAAAAAGATAGAAATTAAAGGTGAAGAAAGAACAGCTATTATATTTATGATCACATCTCAACCTGTAATTCAGAATATCCCTGTGGTACTTTCTGACAAGTCAACAGCTAAAATGAGTATGGCTAATGGTCATTGAAATTAGTTCGTAGATAAAGACTCTTTTTAAGACCTCTATTTACTGTCTAACTTACAAAAAACCACCTTTAACACTTTTTACTGTCCTTTACTGAGCTATGCCTCAAACAAAAACCTCAATAGAAAAAAACTGCTACTCTTGATTGAGTACAGGCTGTTTTTGTGCTCATATTGTGAAAAGATTCTTAACAAGAACATAGGGTTTTGATAAGAATGACGTCGTTTTAAAATGTTTGAATAAGCTGTGCTTGACCTCCCTACGAAAAGCCTGCTCACTCCGTCTCAAAGCGTGCAGGCTTTACTTTTGGATAGGCTAGAGGTTATTAATTGTGGCTCTAAAGTCTACAATATTTGTAAGCTGTTCTACCTCATCATCACTAGTTCTAGGAAATAGCTCACTTAGTTCTGTAACAGGCTCTAAGGTAAAACTGTCAATGTCTTGATTTAGCATAAGCCAAGAATCTAAAGTTCCTCTAAAAACTTCAACCTTATAACTGTCTTCTTTTTCATTAACTAATACAGGATGTGCCATGAAAGCATATATGCCATTATTACTTGATTCATAACCAAATGTTTGGATGTCTTGTTTTTCTGCAAAGGCCTGCATCTGTATTGCTACTTTGAGCTGGTCATACCCCCGCATGTCTTCTCTAAACTCAACTAAAAGTGTAAAAGTGTTTCGCATAAGATAAGCGTAGCAATATAATACTGATAGATAGCTTAATTGTAGTGTGGGAAAATTAGCAAAAAAATATAGGCGCTCTTGTAAGCGCGTCAAAAAAAATATCAATAAAAAAGCCTGTGGACTCAGATTGAGTGCAGGCTATTGCAGAAGATCAATAAGCATATAGTTTTTCAAACCATTCAGCTACTAATGTTTTGAAAACTATGGTTAATGAAAATGTTAGGTTAGCTGGATAGGGAACGAGATGCTTTTTCACAAATACATAACGAGGAAAGTTTATAGTTTACTTAGATCGTGGAATCAACCAAAACCTCAAACGATCATCACTATATCTTTGAATAGCTTTTAGTTTCCAACATTGCTAAAAGCTATTTAAAGTCATAAGGTATCGGTAAGATGAACTTCAAATGTTCAAACTGCAACTATAAGCATAATATGCAAGAGGATTCTTATTTCCTAAAACCTGAAACAGGTAGTCTTGCACACCACGGTTGGTATAAAGATAACCGAGGTCAAAACTTTTGTGCTACTACATGTTTACTATGTGGAACAGTACATACAACTACTGGTAATGCACCGCATCAAGTTCTTTTTGGCAATCCTCTTCGCGTTGATAACTACTTTACATACGAACAATTACAAGAGATTGTTTTTGACGTAGCTCATAAAAATAGTTTCGCACCAATACATGCCTTTAATGCGTTTGCTTTTCCAGATATTGTGATCAATGCCTTACGACACAGAGGGTATTTGGGTTTTCTTGAGAAACAAGAACGGATCGCATCCAATGAGTCTAATCGCAACATAATAATAGCCCAATAAATCAGCTTCTGAACTAGTCAGGAACTCATCTATCGGGCTAAACGGTCAAGATCAATTTACATATTAACTTGACAACGTTAGGAATGTGTTACGTATCACATTTCAAACTCTTATGCTTCTATCGAGCCAGTAAAGACACGTTATCAAATGCATAGCTTTCTTGATTCGCATCTGTTGAGGTTCTAATAATCAATTCGACGGTAGAACCTGCTGGAATTTCATCAGAAACTCTAAAGTTTTTGTTTCTGTTGATTTTACTAGATTGCTCATAGAACAACACTTCAGCACCACCATTTAGCTTGTATGAAATACGCAGATAATCTGTGTTTTCAGTTTTACCACCAGATTGTAGATCGGCTGAGAAAGCAATTCCATTGGTTGCGCCAGAAATATTGATAACTTCTGAACGCCATTCAGCTTCGCCACCTGCATTATTTACAGTAAAACTTCCATCTTGAACACCAAAATTACCACTTGCTCTACTTGAAGTCCAAGCAGTTGTATCGGTATCAGTCGTCGTACCATTTGCTTGTGAAAAGCTTTCTAACCATGGAAGATCATTGCTAACTGCTGGCGGTTCAGTAGTTGGTGGTTCAGTAGTTGGCGCAGATGTTTCCAATACACAATCATCTACTAGAACTTGCCCTGCACCACTCATATAAACATAAACGCTTGCCAAAACTGCTGTTGTTGGCGCTGTAGCAGTAAGCGTGTACTCAGTATAGTTACTGGCTGGAACAGCAGTTGAAGCACCTAGAGTACTGGTTCCCGCACCATCAAAGAAGTAAAGGCTCATATCAGCATATGTACCACCAAGGTTACTTGTTTTACAGCTCAAGAAATAATCAGTACTTGGGGTTGCAGGTATTGATTGACTTATGCATACAGGGTTTGCCGCTAAACTTAGCGCAGAAATGCCTTCAACAGAATCCGTTGAACTAGAAATCGTACCTGTACCACAACTACCATTGATCCAAGGTGCGATACCACTTTCAAAGTCACCATTGACTAATAAATTATCGCTAAGTACAACTGTACTATCTGGTGTAATGGTCCAATCAAATGATTGTGCGCCACTTACAACACCATCGGTTGCAGTAACCGTGACAGTGAATAAACCAGGAATAGATGGTGCACCAGAGATAAGTCCTGTAGTGCTTGATATGGTCATGCCTGTTGGTAAACCAATAGCAGCGAAGCTTAAGCTTGCACCCGCTGAATGTTGTGCGCTAACTTGCAGTGTAGCGTCAAGCCCTTCTTCGCTACTTTGAGCTGCGATTGGCGCAACAGTTATCGTATCTAATACTGGTAAAGGCGTAGTTGAACCGCCTGCACCTAAGTTAACGATTGAAACAGTTGCATTGCCATAGTTAAAGGTAGAAGCACCAGCAATATTTGCACCTGTCACAAAGACGGTACCACCGTTAGCAGAAGTTACACTTACAGCATTCGTTGATCTATCCCATACGCCAGTTGCATTAGCATTAAAGAAGCTAGTTCTCTGTTCTAAAGTTGTAGCCATAGCCGCCCAGTCTTGCGAAATAAGCGGAAGATTGAAGTAACTATCAAATGATTTTAAGGTTGCTTCTGTCCAGTCATAAAGCAGACTACGACCCGGTGCATACTCACGCAGGTTTGCTTGATGTACAAAGTGTGGGTATGGTGAGCCACTCAAAATGTGGCGCATCGCAATACCAGCTTCAAAATCTAAAATTTGTGACCAAGTTTGCTCAGTTGTAAAGAATGGGTTGCCGTTTCCATCACGCACGATGCCATTTGGACCGTAGAGATAATTAAACTCACTAGCATTCTCTGTTGGGTCTGTAACGTTATAAAAAACGTTAGTTGGCCAACGTGGAATAAGTTTGATACGTGATTCTTGTGGGTGAACAATCAAGCAAGTATCACAAGCTGCTTCGTGTGTATTCCAGCCTCTATTTGCTGCTAGATACTTAATACCTAAATCAACTGCTGCTTGAAGCATTGCTGGATTAGAAGATTGAAGACCAAACTGACAATAAGGATCGCCAGGTACTTGGTCTACGACACAAGTTGCACCAGCAGAATCAGCAATTCGACGCCAGCCCAGACCTGAGTGTCTGCCTGTTACCAAAAACTGTCTATCAAAGTTAGGTAAACGACCTTCTGCAAATACAATATTATCTTCGAACTCTTTGCGAGACGCTGTGTAATCTAAAAAGTCCATATCTGCGTGCGTAAAGGTATGACTTACCCAAGGGAAAAAGTCACCAACACATAGTGTTGCTTGGCTTAGGGTTGCATTGTTTGTACATTTACTTCTCGCTGTTGGGTCTGCACCATTAGCATTAAAGACTTGGTTATAGTTAAGGTTTGGAACATTAAATCTGCTTCTGAGGTCCAAAATACCATCTTTAGTATTATAGACATCTGTAGCTGACATTCTGAATACCTTCTGCTCGAAGGTGAAGTTACTGTTTGTTGCTGGGTTCCAAACATCGCTTGATAAGTACCAATCATCAACATCGAGACTTAGATAGTAACGACGCTCACCAATGAAAGTACCCTGAGTAACCCAACTAAGTAGGTCGTAGGCCATAAGACCAGTATGCTCCAAGAAAGCGTTATGGTTCATGGTTAAGTTCAGCACCTGACGACCGTCTGCTGTCTTAGTAACTGCGCCTAAGATATTGCCAGTTGCTTGATCGGTTAGAACTGGCTTTGTATCTATGACTGGACAAGTTGCGCCTACACAGAGTTGTGCTAAGTAGGTGAAAGCATTTTTGATTGGCATGTTTAAGCCACTTTTAAGTGAGCTAAAGATAGCTGCGCCATCGGTAGTTAGGTTTGCAGTTAGTGGGTCACCTGTTTGAGAAACATTACGTAAACCATAATCTTCTGGGAAGGTACCTGGGAAACCACTCATCGCTAAGTGGCGTACATTAAACTCACGCTCGTATTGCCACAGTAGGTTCCATTCTTCGCTTGTGAAAGCACTTTCGAAAACACCTGCGTTGTTATAGAGCAAGCCGGTTTCTGTAACAATGATGCCTTGATACTTACCATCGCCATTAGCAGCAATAAGTTTAGCCTCTGTCAAGGTTTCAGTTGTAGCAATCATGACATCGTAAGGAATACCGATTTCTTGGGCGAAATAGCGAACACCATCGAGTACTGGATCGCTAGCATCTGCTGTTGTCGGGTTACCTGACGCACTGATGATAAGAAGCTTCATCCCAACACGTGGGGAGCCTACAAAAAGTTGCTGTAGCGGCGGATTAAAGTTAATGCCACCAGTTTGACTAGGGGTTTGCTTGAGTGCAGCCTTATTGTCTTGAATTACTGCATTTGCATTCATGCGAGCAACAAGTGTTTGGAATTCATGGCCATCTGCATCTATACCGTTGGTATTGATTTGTACACCTGTATCGTTAGATACAGATACTGGGGTGCTGGATTGATTAGTTGCTACTGGTTGTGTTAGCTTCGCAGAACCACAACTAACTAGAAGCCACAAAAAACTTACAAGCAAAACTGTATTTCGAAGACCGTATCTTTTTGACTTAGGACGATACATGTCCACCTCCGTAGGGATTTAATTTTTTTTAAGAACTGAGTTTTATAGACGTTCAGTTTGAACAACAACATAAATATAGAAACGTCGTGAAACTTTTAACTAAAAGTTCGGGCACATCTCCCTAGTTGTTAGAGTAGAGCTTAGTGTGTCGAAAAGATGTCGAAAAAAAGAGAACAATACTTTGTGCTAGTTTGGACATTTATTAATAAGGATTTGGACATGTTTTCAGCTGAAAAGTTTATTTATGTATAGTTGTTTCTATTTAAGCATTGAGAGCTAAACTCAATGCTTCAAGTCCATCATTACCAAGTGCTTCTAAAGCTTTAGCCAGTTGCCCATCTCGACGTCTTACTATCCATAAGTCAGTTGTTGCTGCGCTAGTTGTTGCACGTTCAAACACTCTGGTAGGCAGGGCGTGAATAGCGATTACCTCAGCATGTGCTAAGACTCGTTTCCTAAAGGCAACAGTGTCGCTGCTTTTATGACTAGCAACACCATGCGGTAGTATCATGACACCAAGACCATTACATTTAAGTAGCTTTAAGCTCCTAAGTAAAAAATATCGCTCTTGCTTATTTTCATCTGGATAATCTAAATCTTTGGTTTTACCCCTGATACCAAAAGGTGGATTGCCAATAACCAAGTCAAAGCGTTTACTACGATTGTCGTCTTTGTTAATCCAATTCTCAAAAGAACCTTGAAAGACCTCATGCCTCGATGAAAATAGCTTTGAGAGAATCTGACCACTTGTAGGCATCAGTTCTATTGCCGTTGCTTTATCACGCTGACCCATAAACTGAAGCAAGACACCAATGCCTGTGCTGGGTTCAAGAATACGTCCTCCTGTAAAGCCTAGGCGTTGCGCCACTTGCCACATACATAAAGCTAGCTCTGCTGGGGTGTAATAGGCATCTAGGGACGCGCCAATACCACCTGTACCTGAATATTTGCCTAGTAACGTTCTTTCAAGGTTACTTGGTTGCTTTTTGTCATGACTAAGGAGCTTTGCTAATGCCTCAGCTTCCATATTCCACTTCTGCCATTGGCTTGGACTAGCTTCAGGAGGAATACCCAGCTCGTAGCTGAATAGTGGTAACGGAGCCTGGACAAGAGAAGCTTCGGACTGAAAAACATCTTGCATAATTCACCTCGTAATTGGATTGACTTACAAGGTGAATGCTGCATCCTTGGATGCTTTCTAATAGTTGAAATTCAGCCTCAAAAAGACTATAATGACCATAATGTACCTTTATTGGAGGTCCTATGAGTCAATCTGTAGCCGTTAACGAAGCAAAAAAAGATTTTTCACATTTTATTAGACAAGCTGAACATGGTGAAACAGTGATTATTTCTAGAAGGGGTAAAGCTGTTGCTGCCCTTGTGAGTACTGAACTCCTTGCTCAATTAGAACGTTTACAAGCTGCAGGTCCAGAAGAAGGCTTGGCTGGTTTAGCTGGTGGTTGGGAAGGTAGTGATGAGCTAGTTGATACTATTGCAGAACAATCAAGACAAGTCAGCAATCGTGAAAGTCCAAGCTTTGAATGACAGCCTTTCTTTTTGATACAGACGCAGTTTCAGAAGTGTTGAGAAAGCGTCCTGCCTCTACTTACCTGAAGTGGTTAGCATCACTATCAAGAGACCTACAGTATATTAGTAGTGTAAGTGTTGGTGAACTCTACAAAGGAGCTTACAGATCTGCTGCTAAGGATAAACATCTTAAAAATATAGAAGAGCAACTTTTACCAAGACTAACGGTGTTACCTTATGACCGTTCAACTGCAAAGCAGTTTGGTTTAATAAGTTCCGAACTTGAAAAGTTAGGCAAGCCTCTAGCTGATGCTGATTTACAAATTGCAGCAACTGCAATGCAGCATGACTTAACCTTAATAACAGGAAATTTAAAACACTTTTCAAGAATTCCTAATTTAAAAATCAATACTATTTTAGCTGATAGTAGATAAGGTTCAGGCATTGAAGCCCAAACCTTATTCATACATTTAGTAACCTAAAACTTCTTTAGCCTTTGCATCCGTTGCTTCTTCCATTGCGTCAACGTAATCAGCTGCTACGTCGGTTGGTGAAACATTAACTGTATGCTCGAGCCTCCAACGCTTGGCATACTCATCCGCCTCGAAAAATAATCTCTCCATCCACCTCATCTTCAGAAAGCACAGTTCTGGCTTCAGTAGGGTTGTAAACAACTCCTCTTGGAAATTAAGACAATCAACTTTGTATAATTCGTGGAGGAATAGCTCTGACCTTACTCAGTTTGTAGTCATTGTAGGCGAACTTGGCTTTGTTTAAAGATCGACAACGTTCTTTTAAAGAGTAGCTTAATTTCAGCACTGTTCAGAATTATGGCTTTCTTAAGTGGCTTGAGTTTTTATAAGCTCAAGTAATTTTTGATAGGAACTATCGACTTGAGTATCATTGTTACTAATATGTTTTACCAGCAGTAATCCTGTAATTGTTGCGACGATAAGATTAACCGTATCTTTGTCTAGAGCCTCAAAGCGACTTTCAATAAATTCTTCCCAAAGCCGAAAGG
>CALHRJ010000581.1 GCA_938038395.1 uncultured Deinococcales bacterium
GCCTTTTAGCAGCCAGCTTCGGTCTGCGTGTGCCTTTTATTTTTGCTGCCGCTATGATGCTTATTGGATTTGTTTTTATTTTGTTATTTGTGAGTAAAAAACCTAGCAATGTACTTTCCACGGCTCGAGCCACGAACACATACGATTCTCCACTTGCTGCATTTACAAATCTCGCCAAAACACTTCGAGAAAACCGCCATATCTTACTAGGTCCCCCAGGGTTCGGTCAGCTCTTTGCTCAAATGATTCGCCACGGTAGAAATATCGTCATTCCACTGTATGGCAGTCAAGTCTTAGGTTTAGAAGTTGAATCTGTTGGTTACATCATGAGCATAGCGTCTGGCATCGATATGTCTCTTTTTATCCCTGCTGGCATCATCATGGATAGATTTGGTCGTAAATTTGCGATTGTGCCTAGTTTTATCATTCAGGGCTTTAGCATGATATTGGTTGGCTTTAGTACAGGCTTTGGGTCACTGCTGTTTGCAACCTGTTTAATGGGTTTTGGCAATGGCATCAGCTCAGGCACCATGATGACCATAGGGGCAGATTTAGCACCTGAAGACTTCAAAGGAAAAGGTCAAGGTGAATTTTTAGGCGCTTGGCGCTTTTTAGGTGATGCTGGGCAAACTGGTGCGCCAATTGTGGTTGGCTTTGTGGCGCAAGCTGTCACTTTGAACCTTGCTGCTTTTGTGATTGCGGCAGTAGGTTTTGGGTCTGCATACATTTTTGCTAAGCATGTCCCTGAAACACTCAAGAAAAAACAAACTTAGAGAAACAAAAAACAGCGGTGAAAAAATCACCGCTGAACGTAATATTTTTAATTTAAGTACTCAGATACATCTAGTTAAAACTTTAATCCAAATGACATCTGCTTAGATCTATATCAAGTAAGGTTTAGACAAAAAATTACTTAATATTTTAGTAGCGTCTAGCTTAACCTTTGTTGCCTCTAACAGCACCGATAATAGCCATTAAGCCACCGCCACCAACAACTGAACCAGCAATTGAAGCTAAATCAATACCTGGATCGCCTGTTACTGGAGTTGAAGCAGCATCTGCAACTGCACCAGCACCGCCACCGCTCATAAGACCAGTAACTGCACTTATAGCTTGACCGCCTACACCGCCACCAACAACACCAGCTAGTGTGTTACCAACAAGACCAAGGCTACTTTTCTTCATAAGAGCACCAGCTACGTTACCGCCGATACCACCAGTTACTAATTGAATAATCAAGTTCATTAACATTTACTTACCTCCTTCAAGGTAAATGTATACTAACATACACTCACATGTCTATAGTCTGAACATCTTACTCATGATTCCTTAACAATAGCTCAGAAAAGCCCATTATATATAGCATTTATCATGAGTAAAAATAATTATACTGAGTTCAAAATTTAAAGAAATCCAGTAAAATTGAAGCTAAAATTTGTTAAGAAGTTGCTCGAGCTCACTAATCTGCTTAACAATTGCCATATTGCCTGCCTTCATGCCTCGAAAGTGCTCGAGCTCAGACTCAATAGTCTGCAACAACAAGGCATCTCGCCGATTTAGTAAGTATGGACCATACTTAAATTGCGTTTTTAAAGAAAATGAATCTGATGCATAGGCAGGATCATGTCCTTGTTTTTGCTCAAATAGCAAAATGGCATAATTCCAAAAGCCATCCACCATGCACTCATCAATCAAGTGATAGCCTTGCTCATAGCCCCATTGTCTTAGTTTTTCTGAGTGCTTATTAGCTTGAAAAATAAGTCTTTTTGGTAGCCTATCTGGATAAGCTTGTACAA
This sequence comes from uncultured Deinococcales bacterium, assembly GCA_938038395.1. Taxonomy (GTDB): domain Bacteria; phylum Deinococcota; class Deinococci; order Deinococcales; family Trueperaceae; genus CALGZD01. Next base: position 1,797 of record CALHRJ010000581.1, read on the forward strand.
TTTGTAAAATCGTACTCGCACCCAAGCCACAAATACTGGCACTATCGCCAGCGTTTGGCTCGAGTGGTGCAAAACCATCTCCTAAATAACATTGAGCGTCAAACGCTCGCAATGCTTTTTGGGTTCGTTGTAAGGGAAACTCATTTTTTTCAACAGCAAGTGCTTTGGTTATGGTGCTTTGTTCAAATAAGACTTTTAGCAAATGTCCATGATCTGTGCCAATATCAATATGCGTCCAAGTTGAAGCCTCTCCCCTGATTTGTGCAACAAACTTCGCCACAGCCTTTAAACGTGCATCTAATTTCATAGTTAACAAGCATCTACCTTTTGTGCTGCATCCCAAGTAGCTGCTAGAGCATTGGCAATTTCTAAGTCTTCAGGAGTGGTGACTTTCATAAGCCAGTTGTTTCCAGTGACTACCGCAACAGGTTGATTGATAGCCCTGACCAAACCTGCATCATCAGTAGCGCTTATATTGCCTTCCATAGCTGTCAAATGTGCCTTAACAATCAAGTCTCTTTTAAAGCCTTGTGGTGTTTGCACTGCGCTTAATTCATCTCTATCAACAGTTGTTCCATCAACAGTCATAATCAAACTATCTGCTACAGCTTTAGCCACCGTGGCAGCACCAACCTCTTTGGCAGATGCTATACAACTTGCAATCATCATTTTACTCAAGAACGGTCTTGCTGCATCGTGAATCAATACAATTTCTGCATCAGTTGCTTCTAAAAGCGCAAATACACTAGCCTGCCTCGAGCTGCCTCCCAAAACAAGCTTAGCTCTTCCTCGAACAATCGCCTCACTAGCAGCAAACATATCATCAGAAACAGCAATAACAACTTCGTCAACACTCGTAAGAAAAGCTTCTAAACTACGTTCTAAAAGCGTTTTCCCAGCTACTTCTACAAGCGCTTTGTGCCCTTTTCCTAAACGTTCTCCCCTGCCTGCAGCAGGTATCAATGCAGCTGTTTTCATTAAATTTAGTCTAACGCAAGCATGTCGCTTTATTCAAAGGCTAATACAAATACAAGCTGTGTTGCCAAACGCCCGAAAATGCTTTAGAAGGCTTCATACTTTTGCACGAGGTTCTAAGCAAGAAAATCATCTACACTGGAGTTAATTGGAGAACTAACTACTATGTTCAAATACTTTAAAAAAGAAAATCTTGGTGCTATTCTACTCGGACTCGGTGTTCTTGTCTTATTTTTTCGATTGACAGGCATTGGCTTAAACAACTTCTGGCCACTTTTAATAGTCGCTTTAGGCGTTTACCAGCTCCGTTCTGGTGGCGATAGAAAACAAGCACAAACCTTAATTGCAGTTGGTTCTGTTCTAGCAGCCTTTACGCTCAACATCTTTGGTCTAATTAGTACCATTTGGCCGATTGCCTTTGTACTTGCTGGTGTTTATTTCCTAACAAAAAATATAGACACTGCAGCCAGCAACAACGTAAGCAATACACTTGAAACTGTTGGCAGAGGTGCAAGCCGTCTATTTAAAGTAGTAGCAGGAACCATTCGCAACACTGTGACTGACAGACAAACAGATAGACAAAGATCAACAAATAGCACGCCAGCAACAAGAACTGAAACGCAAGTTGCGGATCAAGTCATAGACATAGACCTTGAAACTGGTCTACCAAATGACAATGCAAAAGTAGAAGCTCAAAGTTCTAAGGATCCAGGCATTTCTTCAACTGTTATGTTCAGCTCGAGCAAACTTCTGCCTAATACGCTTAATAACAACGGTTCATCAACCTGTTTATTTGGCGATTTAAAAATTGATTTAAGAGATGTTAAAGAAGCACCTGAAAATGTAAAGCTTGATTTAACCTGTGGATTTGGTGACGTACGTGTAAAGGTGCCACAAGAATGGCGTGTGGAGTTGCGGAGCTCGAGCTTCTTTGCAGACGTAAGCAACGAGGCCAGAACCTTAGATACGCCAACGACAACCCTACAAGTCCAAGCCAACTGTTTCTTTGGTGATATCAGCATTACAAACTAAAAGAAGTCTTACAAAAAAAGCATTTTTAGGGAGCAACTTTAAAGTTGTTCCCTTTTTACTTGCAAATCAGCAAAAACTATAAAATAGCCCATTGACGAATCGCACAACACTGCGTATACTTATCTTCGCTCTACCCAACCTCGTGCCGAGGTGGTGGAATCGGTAGACACGACAGACTTAAAATCTGTTGCCTTCGGGCGTGTGGGTTCAAGTCCCATCCTCGGCACCATAAGCTCAATGTCCACTCATTGAGCTTTTTTTATTTTTGTATCTAGATTTTCTAAGCTGTTATACTATTCAACAGCCTATGGAAACAAATACTACACCAAACCTTGAAAACCTAAACAAACAACCTAATTCAAATTATTGCTTCATTTG
>CALHRJ010000582.1 GCA_938038395.1 uncultured Deinococcales bacterium
GACGGCAGAAATACTAGCGTTGCGTTGATAACGTCCATAGGTAAGTGGATAGACTTTCATGATTGCGTCTAAGATTTTATCGTGATTGACCAACCCCATTGACAAATTACGAAAGGACAGAATTATGAGGGTTAAGAGCAGAGTTTATAGCTTCAAAAGGAGACAATCCTTGACGCTTACCCGTATTGATAACAGAACGGATATCAGCAAATAGGTCACGACCCCAATCAGAACGAAAGCAATTAGTGACTTTACGAAAGATAGTACTCATACGAATAGCTTGCTCACTACTATTATTGGTAGGAGGAATCGTACAATCTTCTAAAAAGAGGAAAAGATTGTCTTTAATTTTGAGGTAACGTTTTTTGAGGCGTTTACCGTCTTTAGATTCTGGGTCTATGGCTAAGCAAGCCTCAAGACGTTTGAACAAATTATGTCGATAAAGTGATAGTGTTGCATCCTTCAGAGAATGACGTTTGTTATGAATAACAAAGGCACGAATCAAGATATTTTTCATTCTTTTAGCAAAACGTTTATCGCCAGCATCAATAGCATACTGACAATCTCTGAGTTGATGGGCTAGGCACACTTGCCAAGCTTTAGCTGGATGACTTGTTTGACTACTGAACAAATCAGATACCCAAATCTCAGGTCTATGGTCCTGCAACACTTCATTGATGACATCACCGCCACGACTAGGACGAATCACATGCAAGCAAACATCTTCGTTCTGAAAGACCCATTCCCATTGATTTGTGCCTGAGACACGAGCACCTGTTTCATCACTAGCAATCAAACGACTCTGCTGTAAACGTTGCAGAATACGCTCAATATCTGGTGCTATATCCTCTTTTGTACGTAAGAAGAGATTGGCCAAAGCACCTTCACTAATATCTAGCTTGAATATATCAGCGAACATTTTCTTTAAACGTTGATAACTCAGAAAATTCGTATAACGGTAATACAGTGCAAGTGCTTTTACACTGCTATCAAAGGGGCTGCCTTCTTCCATTCCTACTGGTACTGTTGCTTTAGTTGCTGCTTTACAATTAGGACAATGTCCTGCATAGCGTTCTATTCGTCTGACATATGGCTTTATCTCGGGTAGTGATATCTTGTCATACAATGCTACAAGCTTTTGTTCTGCTTCAATAAATTCATGACTACACTCACAGCACTGCTTTGCCTTTACAATAATGTGTTCATCATAGACTTCACTTAATCCTCGTCCACCTTGCTTATGTGCTTTAACAGCTTTTTTAGGCTTCCTTTTCAGATTCCCTTTTTCTGTTTGTGCTGGGGGCAGACTTGAATTCTTACTCGTCTTTTTAGGCTTCTTTAGACGCTCAAGTTCCTCTTTTAGTTTCTCGTTCTCTTCTAGCAACTTCTCAATTAAAGCATGCTTTTCCTCAAGTGTCATTGCCCTATAGACTGTGCCTTTTTGCATTATTTAATCTATCAGATTGTGCCCCACTTTGTCATCTAGGGGCCGTTGAGTTATTACCAATAATTTTTAGCAATTATCTGATAGAACATCTCAGAAAGCACTAAGTTGGGCTAACTGCTCTTCCAACTCACTTTTCTCGACCCTTACTTCTGAATCAAAGGTCTTGATATAACTCAGCGCTTGTTCTGTATGCAACTTGGCGTTTTTATAATCCTTTTGCACTATATTGATTTTAGAAAGCTGTAAATAATATTCCATTAGTTCAGCGTCATCTTGTGTTTTATCAAGTACTTCTTTCGCTTGTTCAAGATACTTTAATGCCTTACTAAGTTTGTTCTGATAGCGATAAATGCAAGCGAGCTTTAAGGAACCCCAAACCATATCTTCACCCATACGAGAGTTTCGTGCAAACCTTTCACACCACGTCACCCACTCTTCAGCATCTTTTAGAAGCTGGTCTTTGGCTTGTTTCGATAGCTTTTCAGTTGAAGGATAGCGTCCTTCATAAGCATCAAGACACAGTTCGCCAAGATTATAATAGGCGGCTTGTACGCCGTACCACCACTTTGCTTTCATCCAAGAATTAAGCGCTGCCCAAAGTTGTCTATGTGCCTCCGCAAAATCAAGTTTTCTATCTGCAATTAGGGCACGACTAACATGATAAAAGCCCCATTCTTGATAATGGTCATGACTATCATTCAGGTATAAACTAGCGTCGTCTAAATATTTTTTTGCCAGCTGTAGATTATTGTGAAAGCGCATATGATATCTGCCACGAAAAATCCAGTAACGTGCATGATATTTAGAAGCGTCCTCAATAAACTCTTTTGTATAGTCAAGTTGTTTCTCTGTTTGGCGGATGTACTTTTTAGTGGCTTCTTTATCGTAAGAAGTATAAGCAAAAAATGTAAGTGTAGTATAAATCTTTAGTTTATCTAGGTAACTAAGTTTAATGCTTTTTGTCTTGAGTAGATCATTTAAATTTTGATTTGCAAGTTCTCGTTGACCTGTTTCAAAGAGTACTTCGGAGGTACTAATCATACCTGTAACATACATGTGGTTTCTAGCAGCTTTAATCTGAGAAACATCATCATGTCTGTCACTATAGTTGATACGACTACTAAAGAATTTTTCGGTAATGGCAGGTATAGATATATCAAATTGAACATCTTCGATGATATCTTCATTGAGCTTGAAGATATAAGCTTTATGTTGTTTGACAACTAAGCGTTGTGAATCATCTTTAGTAATGCTACGCACTTGCTTTTCAATAGCTTCAAGTCCACGCAAAGTGTTTTTACCTGCATCACGCAATAGCGTGTTCTCCCAGCCAGGTAGTCCTAAAAATTGCTCCATAGAACACCAGCCTTGTGAATACCAGTCGTTAGTTTGTTTATGGCTGATAGCAAGTCTAAGCAAGAACATAAAATAATGCTTTGTTACTTTGATTTCTTGTAAACCAAAGCTGATATAATAATCTTTAACTGAAAAAAATAAAATTTCTTTTTTCATCTGTTACTCCAAAGAGTTTAAGCTTGATACAGTTTGAGATTCATGACCTTCTTTCTTGAAGTAATGAATTATCTACATAAATTACTATACAAGTAAGAAATAACCTTTTATGACCTCAATCGGATGACATGACCTCTAAACTATTTACTATACTTCATATTTGGTTTATCGTAAAGATATATAGGATGGCTACAAGCGTTAACTACCTTGGAGAAGAGTATCTTACAGTATCTGTCCTATACGTGATAAAGGAGATGGGGATTCACCTCAAAGCTCATCTGATTTGTTAAGCTACTCGATTTTTCCCTAGAGTAGCTTATTTTTTTGTCTGGAATCCTTCCCTATGTTCTGAACTATAGTAAAAATCTGCGAGCTTGTACTGAGCATTTATACGTTTACAGCATCTACTAACTGCTATACGCTACCTATATAGATTCACTGGATAGATTAGAGGTAGATATATGAGTTTTAGTTATCACTTGGTAGGTACACCTGAAGGGCTCGAGCCCGAAATTTCCCTCCTCTGGGATTTAGGTTGCAATGGTGTAGAAGAAAAAGATGGCGAAGTAATTGCTTACTTTACAGATCGCCATGAAATCCCCTTAAACGGTACTTGGCAAGAACAGGACGATGTTGATTGGATTCAGGAGTACTTTGAGGGCTTAGAGCCTATCTTCCTTGAAAAGCTGATTATTGCGCCAACACACGTTGAGCTCGAGCCTTCCGAAACACAACAAATCATCTGGTTGAACCCCGGTATGGCATTTGGTACAGGGCATCACGAAACAACTTACCTTGCACTAGCGGATTTAGAACAGCGCGATTTTGCTGGTAAAAGTGTCATAGATGTTGGGGCTGGTTCAGGCATTTTAGCAATAGCTGCGGAGCTATTTGGCGCAGAAAAAATTGAAGGTCTGGATAACGACCCAATTACAATCGAAATTGCTGAAGAAAATGCTAAGGCCAACAACACACCAAAATCTCGTTTTTATCACAAACTATTAGACGACAGCTATCCAACCGCAGCTTATGACATGGTCATTGCGAATATCTATGCAGAAGTCCATGTGCAACTAATCGAGCAATACACCCGCATCCTCAAAGAGGGTGGCGAGCTTATCATTACAGGAATTATGGCTGAAAAGCTGGATATGGTGCTTGAAGCTATTAGCCCATATTTTGATATTACCAGTACAACTGCAAAAAATAACTGGCGTTTAGTTTCTGGTGTTAAAAAAGCTAGTTAACGTGTATAGTTAATGAACAGCCTCGGAACAAATTACGAGGTATCGGCAATGAACTTGGTGACTAGAGCTATACTGATACTAAATACAAATTCTATGCAAGTATCGAGGAATTTATTATCCTGTAAGTTCATTATTAATCCTTCAAAGATTGGACTAGAACCATGACCCAACAGGCAAACACCAATTCTACAGGCAATCAAGACATTGGCAATCAAGACATTGGCAATCAATCAGATGCTAGCAATTCGCTTAGTAAATCAAATCAGATAATTATTCGCCCAGCTACAGCTAGCGATGTACCAAAAATATTTGACAACATTGGTTACTGGGCGTCGCAAGGCAAAATGCTAGTCCGACCTATGCCACAGATTTTTGAAGACTTGCGAGAGTATCTGGTAGCAGAGGTTGAAACTGAGGATGGCATAGTTTTTGCTGGCAATGTTGCGCTGCACATATTGTGGGGAGACATTGCTGAAGTTCGTGGTCTGGCAGTTCAAAATGATGTTCGTGCAAAGGGAATAGGTAAGCAGTTGGTTCTTGCTTGCGAGGAGGAGGCTCGAGCCATCGGGATTCCCCAACTGTTCGCTTGGACCTACGAAGTTGGTTTCTTTGAAAACTGTGGCTATACATTAATAGACAAGTCTAAAGATTTGCACCCTAGAGTCTGGTCTGAGTGTTTGCGCTGTCCATTTTTTGTGGGTTGTAATGAAAACGGTATGTTAAAACGCCTTGAAGGTGTGGCTATGCCAGAGAATTTGCCTGAGCCGCCACCCGCACAGATTCCACCGAATGTACTCTAATTAGAGTATCGTTTTACTAGGGTGCGTCGTATTACGTAAGCAGGAATTAAAGTCTAAAGTTATATACCTCAGTGAGGCTGCACTATACATGCAACAATTGTTTATAGCTATTTTTAATCTCTGATAAAGCGAACACTTTGTATAAGACTATTTTTCACTTCATAAATTGAAACATAGTCAACCTTATTATCATTGTATGATACGGTTTCATGATTGATTACATAGCTATCTTTTGAAAGCTGATAATGAATGTCTACATGAACAGATTTTTTGCTGAATAAAGGTTCAAAAATGCTTTGTAAATGAGCTTTGCCTTTTCCAAGAAGACTATCAGGATAGGTATAAATCTCAATATCCTCAGCATAAAGTGCTATGAAATCCTCTAAATTGTGGCTGTTATAGGCTTGCATACGATGATTAACAATCTCAAGTGAATTCATGATCTTTACTCCTTATTACATGCTATCAAACAAATTGATATTCTAACGAATCGGAGTTGCAAAATTAGCTGCTAACTTTCAATTGGTAATTATATTGTGCATTAGCACTCTAAGCAGCATTCTCAAGCAAAAGTAATGTATATGAAACCAAAAAGCAAAATTAATTTCTTATACTAAATTGAAAGATGAATGTCATAGTTCTATTGTCGCATGCTTTGTCAAAAGAACCGAAAGATAAGCATTTTCTCTTATATAGTACTTCTTGAAATTATGACACTCTTAATTCATTTTGGAATTATATACCCATACTTAAATTACTTTGATAGCAACTACATAGCAACTACTTTGTGAGATACTCGATAGTATGCCTAGCCAAAAGAGTAAAGAAATCCGTAAAGCACTTGTAAAAGATTCTATTAACGATGTACCAATAATACAAAAGCGTAAAGAATGGGATGACTATTCAAAAACTATAGATATTCCTGAAGATGTAACCGTAATAGAGGAAAGCATTAAAGGGGTTTTCTGTCTTTGGTTACGAAGTGAAACTCCTTTAAACGATTACGTGTTGGTTTATATGCACGGAGGTGGGTTAACCGAAGGTTCAGTTTTTACCGCTCGTGAATGGACAGCTAGGTTAGCTAAAAGAACGCAGATTCCAGTACTATCCGTTGACTACCGTCTAGCACCAGAACATCCTTATCCTGCGGCATTGCAAGATGTATTGGCAATTTATAAACATTTGCTTGATGTTGGCTATGATTCAAAAAAAATCTTTTTCGCCGCTGATTCAAGTGGGTGTAATCTAGCTTTATCCGCACTTATTACTTTACGAGATGGGCAAGCTAATTTACCTTCTGCGGCAATCTTAGTATCACCGTCAATTGATTTAACCTTGTCTGGCGAGTCATTTGAGACACGTTTAGCAGTTGAGCCATTAGTAACAAAAGAAGTATTGGCCTTTTGCGCCAAACAATACACTCAAGATATTGACCTTGCCTCACCTAGTATTTCACCATTATTTGCTGATTTATCTGGCCTACCCAATATTATGATACAGGTTGGTGATCACGAAATATTATTGAGTGATTCAATTAGCTTATATGAGTCCATACTCAAAGTGGGAGGTCAAGCAAAGCTTGATGTTTGGGAAGACATGTGGCATGTTTGGCATTATTTCTCTGACTTACCTGAAGCACAAAAAGCCTTAGATGATATCAGTGAGTTTCTAAGCCCTTATTTGTAAAGCTTAGACAGGCTCTTTTCAGGCAATTCACAAACCATTTACCTAAAGCCCCAAAAGACCGAGTTTTAGGGAAAATACATCTATCCACAGCTATTTATTAGTGCTAAAGTACTGAGCTGTCTGCGCTAGTGGTATCTGAAGTTAATTCAGATAAATGCAAGTCTACGCAGAAGAGTTTTGGAAATCCTCCAAAACTTTCAAGCACAAAATGCCTTTAACGGAAGGAGGCAACTCGTGGCTACCTATGATTTAAATGTAATTATCGAATCAAACTTGACTGAAAAGCAAGCACAAGCAGAACGCGATGCAATCGAAGCACAAATTCAGCGTAATGAGGGTGTTGTAACCAATCTTGATGATTGGGGTACAAAACGTCTAGCTTATCCAATCAATAAAAAGATGGATGGACACTACCTAATTTACACAGTTGAACTAACTGACAAAGATGCACCAAAAGCAATCGAAAGTGCGCTTAGAATTCGTGACAATGTTGTGCGTGCGCTGATTATTCTTCATCGCCCTGAATGGAGCACACTTGGTAAAGGACGTAAGTTCTCAAGACCAAGAACTCGTCCAGATTCAGCAAGACGTCCAGATTCAAGAGACTCAAGACCGACAAGACCTGCACCAGAAGCAGCTCCTACCCCGGCTCCTGCAGCTCCTGTTGAAGCAGCACCTGCACCAGAAGCAGTTGTTAGCGAAGAAGCAAGCGCATAATCTTGAGCTAAAGCTCAAGGCTATGAACATTACTCAGTGGTAAAAACTTAACAGTTTTTACATACTAATTCGTAATACCTTAATTTAATTTGTACATACCATGTAATTTAAGGTATAATATAGCCAACAGATTTGTATGAAATTCTAAAATTGTGCAAACTATGTGACAAAACCTATGGTTGAGTTGTTTAATTTGTGAATTAAAGATTTTAATTGTAAGGAGAAGGCTATGGCCAGAGGATTTAATAGCGTAATATTAGTCGGTTGTCTCACAAAGAAAGCCGAATTAAAGTACACCCCAAGCGGACTTGCCATTTTAGATTTAAATGTTGCAGGTAGTGACCGTATTATTGGTGATGACTCTCAAGTTAGAGACATTGCTTGGTATCACCGTGTGAGTGTGCTTGGTAAGCAAGCTGAATATCTTGCAGATCAGCTCGAGCAGGGAACGATGGTCTTTATAGATGGTCGTGTTAACTATCGTGCGTGGGAACAAGAAGGTCAGAAACGTTCTGCTGTAGATGTCAAAGGCATCCGCGTAGAAGTGCTTACACCTGGTATACGTAAAGAAAATCCAACTGTCGCTGACAGTCTAGGTCAACCCCGTCTTACAAATGCGCTGAACCAAGTCACACTCGTTGGTAACCTAACGCGTGACGCAGAGATGCGCTATACACCTAATGGCAACGCCGTTACACGAATTGGTATCGCTGTAAATGAGCAATATCGTGATCGTAGTGGTCAAGATCAAGAGAACGTCCATTTTATTGACATTCAAGTTTGGCGAGAACTCGCTGAAGGCTTAGCCGATTTAGGCAAAGGCGATGGTGTCATGGTTATGGGTCGTTTGGTAAATGATTCTTGGCAGGATCAAGAAGGCAACAAGCGTTACAGAACCTATATTGAGGGTACTCGTGTAGAGACCCTGACCCGTGGTCCGAGCAGTGGTGGAGCTGCGACCCGTTCCCAACCTGCACAATCTTCAGGTGCTTCTGCACCCGCTGCTAGCATGAATGCTGGTATTGATACTGTGCAAGTGGACGCCCAGGCGAGTCAGGTAAGTAAGCTTGATATTGATGAAGAATTTCCACCAGAAGAGGATTTACCCTTTTAATGGCTCAACCAAGAAGCAATAGCGGTAATAGCAACCGCGGTCGAGATAATAAAGATCGTGGACGCAGAGGCCGTAGACCAAAGGTTTGCCCATTTTGCACAGGTGAAATGGAAGTTATGGAATACCGTAATGCACAAATGTTACGTAGATTCATAAGTGATACAGCAAAGATTTTGCCTCGTCGTCGTACTGGCGTTTGTGCTAAGCATCAGCGTAGACTTGCAACTACCATCAAACGCGCACGTATGTTGGCAATCATTCCAATTACAGCACAGTTGGTAAGAAAATGAACATCATTTTGCTGGAACCCGTTAAAAAGCTTGGGGAAGCTGGCGAACTTTTGAACGTCAAAGCAGGCTATGCCCGCAACTTCCTCATCCCTCAAGGTTTAGCTTTACCTGCAAGTAAAGCAAATCGTGCAGAGTTAGACGCAAGGCTCGAGCAGCGCGCACGCCAACTGGCTGATCGCAAAGCAGACTCAGAGCGTCTTAAAGACCTTATTGGCGAAGATGCACGCATCGAAATCGCAGCAAAAGCTGGCGATGAGCGTATTTACGGTTCAATCGGTCGCCAAAACCTCGCAGATGCAATCGAAGAAACCTACAACATCCAAGTTGATCGTCGTAAGATTGATTTAGATCACCCAATTAGAGAATTAGGTGAATCAGTTGTAGTTTATAAACCACACCCAGAAGTTCCAATCGAATTTACTGTCAGTGTTGTTAGAGAAGCTGAATAAGCTCTCAATTAGTTAAAACTTTAAAGCGTGGCTTCGGTCACGCTTTTTTTATTACCTATTTTTAGATTTTTTAGATAGTTTTAACTTTCGTCATGGTTGTTATGCATAGAATGAATTTGGGCATATGTGAGCACTTCCATAAAGCTTTGCTCCATACTGATGGCATCTATTCTTACTCGTACCTGTGTGATTTTTATAGACATCTGCCTTGTCGATTGTCGATTAGCTGCTGTTGTAGTCAATCGTGAAAACGCTTTTTAGCACATAATTTTATAGGGACTAGGGACTGGGTGAATATTAAACATATTTCAATGACAAAAACGCAACAGTTTGTGTTGTTATTTCTAATTGTCTTAATAACTGTTATTGCACTATTTGCCTATATAAAATCAGGCAGAGACCTTGGTGCAAAAGACGCAAGTATCGAAGAATTTCCATTTATGGCAGCGCTGGTACTAGGTAAAGATATGCAGATGGAAGAAGGCACTTACCCACTAGGGCAACGCTGGTGTGGAGGTACTCTCATCGCTAAAAGGTGGGTACTCACAGCTGCACATTGCATAAAAGATCCACCATTTTCAAATTTTGCTATTAGTGAAAATAATCTTGGTGTCATGTTAGGTGATGATCAGATTATTAACCAAATGGCACATCCGCACAACATATATAAAGTAAGACGTATTATTGTGCATCCTGAATTTAAACTTAATAGTAAAGAGAACGATATTGCACTTTTAGAATTAGCCGAAACCCCACAAAAAGTAGCGACAAGAACGATTCCCTATGCAAGGTTACCAAAACAAAAATCAAGGGCTGGCACAAGCGCTGCAGTACTTGGTTGGGGTGACATAAAGAAATTTGACCCTTATGCAACAAGTGATCAAGGTATGGCAGTTATGCCAGAAGACCTCAAACGGATGAATGTCAATCTGATTACCAGAGATGATTGTCAAGAACGTTATCTACGCACACCAGACGGTACCTACATGCTCTTTGGCGGTATGATGTGTGCCTATAAAAAGCGTGGCAAAGATGCTTGTGATGGCGATAGTGGTGGACCACTGTTAGTTAAAAACTCACCTGCTTGGTTACATGCCTTATCTATCCGTAAGTCTTGGAAAGTTGTCGGTATAGTGAGTTGGGGTGTTGGCTGTGGTGTTGGCTTTCCTGGTGTTTATACTGACGTTACATTTTTTCAAGATTGGATAGACCACAATATTCAAGATAACCGCTCGTGGTTTAGGCGTTGGTGGGAAAATCGCTTTGATTAATAAATAGCCTGTAGTTAGTCTAGGATACATTACTACACATTTCCCTAATGTTCTTTTTTAGAGTCTTTTGCAAAGCTAACGACCACTAAGATAGCTCAAGACTACACATACTATTAGGAAACATGACTTGTGTATCTTATAAGAGGAAAGTAACCTACTATCCCCTAATCAAAGTCCTTAGTTTCCCCTAATTACTAAGGGCTTTACCTTTTTCTTAAGCACATAACCTACTAAAAATTTACACCCAAGCACAACATAAGGTAGACTAAGCGCTATGTCTGAACGAGTCAGTGCTCGAGCTCCCTCTAATACCTTTGTTGAACGATTCTTTTCTTCTGTTCATTCAGCTGGGCTAAATATTTTCCGTATTGGCTTTGGCATCATCATGATTTGGGAAGCATGGCGCTTTTTTTACTTTGATAAAGTTGCCAGCCACTGGATTGAGCCAAGCTTTTTATACAAATATCCTCTTTTTGGTTGGGTGCAACCTTGGCCAGATGACTGGTTATATATCCATATCATTGCTATAGGTGTTTTAGGTTTACTTATTACACTTGGATTATTTTACAGAGTTGCTATTACGCTCATGTTCATTGGTTTCAGTTACATCTTTTTACTAGATGCAGCACGCTATCTTAATCACTTTTATCTAATTTGCCTACTTAGTTTTCTTATGATGTTTATGCCTCTAAATAGAGGTTGGTCTTTAGATGCCTTATGGTTCAATAAATCTTTAAGACCACAAACTATGCCACGCTGGGTATTGTGGTTACTGCGTGCCCAAGTAGGTATACCGTACTTTTACGGTGGTATCGCCAAGCTAAATAAAGACTGGCTACGTGGTGAACCCATGCATACATGGCTACTAGACCGCGCTGACTACCCTGTGATTGGTTTGTTTGCTGATAAGCTATGGTTTGCTTACCTCTTTAGCTACGGTGGTTTACTGCTTGATTTACTGGCTGTACCCTTCCTGCTTTGGAAACCTACACGACTCCTTACTTTTTTAGTTCTTGTTCTCTTCCACTTTACCAATGGTTGGATCTTTAATATTGGTGTCTTCCCTTGGATGATGCTGGTAGCAACAACTATCTTTTTTAAACCTGACTGGCCCATCAAGCTTTTTAATGATCTGAAAAAACCAAACATGCGACTTGCCTATGTTGTTAGCGCACTCATTTTTGCAGTTATGGGTGGCTACGCTTCTAAAGCTTGGCAAGTAGTACCCATCATCACAAGTGCATTTTCTGGTCTAGTTTGTTTTTGGCTACTTCGGGATCAGTTTATGCATAAACAAGCGAATAGTGCTGAGGTAAGTTTGGAAACCAGTTCTACAACAACCAGACCGAAGTGGGCGGCACTTACAATTGTGCTCTTTTCAATTTGGATTCTGGCACAATCTCTAATACCGTTGCGCCATTGGCTGTACCCTAC
>CALHRJ010000583.1 GCA_938038395.1 uncultured Deinococcales bacterium
TGTGGAACCAGTACCTATAACAGAAACGCCACCTGTTGAAGAAACTGTAACGACACCACCTGAGGAAGAAACACCGCCAGTCACTACACCGCCAGTGGAAGAAACGCCACCAGTAGCGACACCGCCTGTAGAAGAAACACCGCCTGTAGAGGAAACACCGCCAGTCACTACACCGCCTGTAGAAGAAACGCCACCAGTCACTACACCGCCAGTGGAAGAAACACCGCCAGTCACTACACCACCTGAGGAAGAAACACCACCAGTCACTACACCGCCAGTGGAAGAAACACCACCTGTTGCCGTACCACCTGTACCCAATGTGTTAGCGCACCCTGTACCTCAACCTGATCCAGCGCTCTTTCCTTATCCAAATGCTTTTACAGCAGATAACGAAACAGAGCAAGCTGTAGGTAATTTGTTGGTGAATCCTAGCTTTACGGATCAAACAGGTTGGTCAAATTGTGGTACACCTGAATCAGCAGCTATTGCAAATGGTGCTTTAAGTATCGATACTGGTGTTTGCTTTTTTCAAAATGTAGATATAGAAGCTGCGCCAGCAAATCAAACCTACACACTGACTTGCCGTGGGGCTATGGAAAAACCAACCTATAGTGTATTTATTTTGAGTATGTTGGATAGCAACTTTCAAACGCTTGAAACTAAGTCACAAACTATCAATACCTCTAACCGACAATGGCGCATAGACTTAAGCGCACCAGCAGATACACGCTTTGTGACTGTGGGCTTTTATACCGAAACAGGCGCAACCTATGATTACTGCACCCTAACCGATGGTACACCTCCACCACTTTCGCAGGAGACTGTGTTTGCACCAACGAAGAAGCTCGAGCTCCTCTTACCTATCTACATCGACCCTGCTCAGAGTATCGTCCCTTGGAATCAAGCCATTGCAAATGCTGCAACTATTCCGACAACTATAGTTGTTAACCCAGTCATTGGTGGTATAGCAGGTTGTCAAACACAAAGCTTCAAAAACACACTGACCAATGTACAAAATGCCAATATTGATACTGTCGGTTATGTAGCGACTGGTTACACAGCGAGAAACATCGCTGAAGTAAAAGCAGATATAGACAAATTTGTTGCTTGTGAAGGCATAGACGGTGTTTTCTTCGATGAAGTTAAAGCAGAAACAGCCGCAGAAGCTACCTACTATCAAGATATTTGTAGCTACGCAAAATCAGCCTTTATTGGCGAAAGCAAACTTATCATCAATCCAGGAACCAACGTTAGTTTGTCTTTTACCAACGATTTTTGTAATATCAATATGCTCTACGAAAACTTTTCAAATACTTGGGCAGACTTTGCGGTATTTGGCTACGAAGGTGCAGCAACTGACCCAGCAAAAGCAGTCATGCTACACACTGCAATAGATATTCCTGAAATGAAGCGTGTTGTGGATTTGGCTTATTCAAGAAAACTAGATTACATCTATGTGACTAGTACCACTGTACCAAACCCTTGGACTGAGCTGACAAGTTACTATACTGAATTTTCAGAGTATTTGGCTCTAAAGAACTCTGATATTAACTAAGTCAAAAATCAAATAGTACAGTACTAATACAGTATTAAAACAGTATCGGTCATTTCTCAACAAAAGGAATGACCGATTTTTCTTTTACTAATCTTGTGTAATCCTACACTCTAAAAAGTGCGCTCCTAAGGTCTATCTATTGTAGACAACACTTAATTTTTAAGGTTATACTTTTGTCATGGCTAGTGGACGAATGCATGAATTTATCAATGGCTCAGCCTTGGTTATTTTAGGCACAAGCTATGTTGTGCTTAGAGCAAACAATCTTGTATCTATACCGTTCTCTACTATAACTATATTTACACTAGCCTATCTCGTAGGTGCTTTCTTAATTACACCTGATTTAGATGTACAATCCAAGTGGGTACGCCCAAAACGTTGGTGGGGGGTGCTTGGCTACCTGTGGTGGCCTTACGGCATGTTTTCTAGACACCGTGGTATCTCACATACATGGATTATCGGTCCACTTACGCGCTTAGTTTATCTATTTTTTATAGTTTTTTTACTACTACTACCTTTACTACTTTTTATTGGAACTAAGCAGTTTTATTACGATGTACCAAGTATGCAAGGTTGGGGCAGAATTGCACTGATTGCAGGAAGTGGCTATTACCTTTCGCAATGGATGCACCTTTTAGGGGATCAAGTACCTTTGGGCTATGATCGGATTATTTTGAATCGGATTCGTAAAAGACGTGCAAAACAAAAGAAAAATAAGACAAAAAAGAGTAAGCTTCAAAAAGAACATAACCATCATCATGAATAATACCCAAATGAATCAAAAATGTCACAATGCCAAAAATAAGCATAGGTTGGAAAGTGCTCATTTTTCGGTTCTTTTGAAGATACATGCGACAAGATGACTATGACATTTATCTTTTAGTTTAGTATAAGTATTGGCGAAACTTTAGCTGTTAGGTTTTGGAGAGACTTGGTTACGACCTAGCTCTTTAGCTTTGTAAAGTTCTTGGTCTGCTTTGTCTATGAGGTTTTGACCAAGCTTTATAGCATCGTCTTGTAGTTCTTGGATTGTTGTCATTGCAGTTACACCGAAGCTGGCAGTAATTTGAGGAAGATGATTTTGATTGAGATTGGCGAGGCTCGAGCGCAAACGCTCAGCCAATAACACCGCCTCTTCTAATCTAGTCTCTGGTAAAATACAGACAAACTCTTCTCCACCCCAACGCCCCAACAAATCCACTTCACGCAGTTGACTGGCAATATGTTCAGTTGCCATTTTTAAAACTTCATCACCAATGCTATGACCATGTACATCATTAACTTTTTTAAATGCATCGATATCCCACATAACAACTGCTAAAGCATTTTGATAGCGCTTAGCACGTTCGCACTCGAGCTGTAAAACTTCGGTAATACGCCTGCGATTAGCAATATTGGTTAATACATCTGTATTTGCCAATTTTCGCATTTGCTGTAGCTCAAGCACAGATTGAATAAGTGAATCCTGATGGCGACTCAATATAAAGATACATAGCATCAAAAGTGCAGTAATAGCGTACAACTGCCAAAGCCAAACCATTTCAGGTATTAAGTTATGGACTACTCCCCAAATCACGACACTCGAAGCGCTATACACAAGAATTAGAACAGATACAACAGTTCGCCAATGCTGTTTGGTAAAAATCATGGTTATAAAAACACAAAGTGCTAGCAAAAGCCAAATATCTTCTCGAATAGTTTCAATCAACAATACATTGGCAGCCTTAGTAGTCATGAGTAAAGACAGATGATTAAGGATGGTGTAGTCAACTAGCAAAACATAAAAAAGGCCCTTTTCAAGGGCTGGACTAAGACGATTGCGCCATAACAAGGTAAGTGTCGTTATAAATAAAAGTACCAGCACTACCAAGTGGATACTATTTAGGGATGTACTAGGAATATTGCCATCAAAAAACTGTTTGACCTGAATCAGGCCAAACCCTAAACCAACAACCAATAAGTAGTAGAAATTCGTCTTGTGTTGCGACGGGCGTGGTGATGCAATAGACGAACTTATTGATGAAGACTCAGATTCGCTCTCTTGTTCTCCTCTTGCCGACATAGCAAGTTTCCCTTAAGCACTCTGAATTATACGTATCCATATTGATAAACTTACGAATACTATACATACTTATTCGGATTATAACGTGTTTTTGATAGCTAAAACAATATAGTGCTAGTTTAATGAACAAATGTTAATTTTATTGCGTTGAGGCCAATTTTTGGTGTTTTAAAAACGCTAAAGTGTAATTGCACGTATTGTTGACCCTTACCAAGTGGGTTTATTCCTCTTCACGTCTGTTCGCCGATTTGTCTGGAGTTCAACACATTGTGGAAGTGTTTTCCTTCTCATAATCAAAAAGAAACCCCTTGAACCAGAGTCCAAGGGGTTGTGATTTTTCAGAACTTGTTACTGCTATTTGTAAATTGCACGTCCTACTGAATAACCAGGAACTTTTTCTGATCTATTTATCATTCTATTACGATAGCTTTGTGCATTCCAATAACCTGACGGATTCCAGCCCCATCTATCCATGTAGCTTGCTGCTACTGCTGCAACATAAGGTGCTGCAAAGGATGTTCCAGAAATACCAATTTCATTTTTACCACAGCGGAAGCTGTCTGCTGAAGTTGGGCAAAGGTTGATGCCGGGTCCTGCAATGTTTGCTACGCCAGTAGTGTTAAAGTCAGCCCATTCAATGTTTGAACTATCTTTACCAACCGCAGCAACTGAGAGCATATTCGTAGCTGAATTAGCGAAACTAGCAGGATAGTGTGCTTGAATCGAGCTACCACCATTACCAGCAGAGGCTACAACAAGTGCTTTTCTTTGCATGATTGTTCCGATGATGTACTCGTGAGTA